>CAYOSM010000001.1:0-80024 GCA_964406645.1 uncultured Bifidobacteriaceae bacterium
CCCGGTGTCACCGGAGATGACGACCAGGCTGTGGTGGGACAGGTCGACGATCGCCCGGGCGTACGACCGGAACGAGACCAGGCTGAGGCGGAGCGGGCGCACTACACGTACTCCTGGTCAGCACGCTCCAGCGCGGATTCGAGTTCCGCGAGGAGCTCCGGGTCGGCCGGGCGGCCGACCGACGTGAGCCACTCGCCGTAGAGCTCGGTCAGCGACCTGGCGGCCATGTCCTCGTCGTCGTCCGAGCCGGCGGGCTCGTGGACGGGCCGGCTGGTGACCTGCTCCACACGCAGGGCGTCCGGAACGACCTCACGGACGACCTTCACCATGTCGAGGCGCGTGTCGTCGGACATGACCTCGCAGAAGAACCACGCATTGGGGTGTTCCGCGGCCATCGCGGGGAGATCGTCGAGCGTGCCGCGCAGACGGATCAGACGACGCCCCGATGTCAGGGGGATCTCGTCGGTTCGGACCTGCCCGTGCGCGATGTCGACCACCGTCACGGAGGGCCGGACTCCGTCCCCCGAGAAGTCGAGGGCGAGCGGGCTGCCGCTGTAGCGCGCGGGCACCGGGATCGACCCGACGTTCTGCGGCCGGTGCAGGTGGCCCAGGGCCACGTAGTCGAAGGCCGAGGGAATGTCGCCGCCGGCGACGGCATAGGTGCCACCGAGGGTGAGCTCTCGCTCCCCTCCTCCCGAGACCCCGCCCCGGACCATGAGATGGGCGAGGAGGACGGCGGTGCCGCCGCGCTCGGCGCGTACGGCCGCCACGTGCTCACCCGCCGCCACGAGCCGGTCGCGCACCAGATCACCATAGGCCTCGCGCGACACGGCGCGGAGGGCGCCGGGTGCCGTGGCCACGTCGGCGGGTTCCGGCCACGGGGCGCACGCGACGGTGAGCGGTCCCGCCGCCGTGTCGATGCTGAGGACCGAGTCGGCGGCGGCGATGAGGATGCGGGGTGCGAGATACGGAGCAAGCTCCGCCCAGAAGAGCGGCTCGTCGTGATTGCCCGTGATGGCCACGACAGGGGCCGCACGCCCGAGTCGCTCGAACCCCTGGAGGCAGACGGAGAGGACGGACGGATCGACGATGCGCCGGTCGAGGATGTCGCCGGCGACGAGAATGGCGTCGACCTCACGGGCCTCGGCGATGGCGGCGATCTCGTCGATGACGACCTCGGCCTCGCTCAGGCGGTCCACGCCATAGAGCCGCTTGCCGAGGTGGAAGTCCGCGGTGTGGAGGATGCGCATCTAACGCTTCAAGCCGGACGTTTTGTGGCGGGTCAGCGCCCCCGACAGCCGCCGTACCGCGGGCGTGTCTGCGATACGCGACGCGGACCGTCCCCGGTCGGCAGGACCCGCGGGGATCGTGTCGAACCATGCATCACGCGAGAGAGCATGTGGCGCGTTGGGGCGAGCTATCGCGCCCGGCTCTCTTGCAATTCCGACCCCCGCGCGGAGGTCGGACTCCGTGCGCCGGCGACCGTTCGAAGCCGTTGTGAGGGGAGCGATTGGCATCGTCCAGAGACTAGTCCGCACCCACGACATCTCAGAGCGGCTGAACCGGACTGCAAGCACGATTGCGTGGATCACGCGCGGTGGGGAACAATCGGTGCGACGGCCCGGTGCCTGACACCTGGCCGTCGCTCGGCGCGGACGACGAGACGGAACTCCGCTCATTTGCAGGACTTTCGTCGATACCCCGTTTGATGCGACGTTCTGGTGCCTGACACCAGGCCGTCGCAAGGGGCGCTCACGCCCGCCCATGATCACGAGCCGCGATTCCGGTGGGGCGCGATCGGTGCGACGGCCCGGTGCCTGACACCTGGCCGTCGCTCGACACTGACGACGAGACGGAACTCCGCTCATTTGCAGGACTTTCGTCGATACCCCGTTTGATGCGACGTTCTGGTGCCTGACACCAGGCCGTCGCAAGGGGCGCTCACGCCCGCCGTGATCAGCGCGAGCTCAGGTCCTCGTGCCGCAGGTGGCGGAGGATGAGCATGCTCACGCTGAACGCCGCCAGGCCGACGATAATCAGGGGAATCCTCCAGCGGTCCCCGTGCGACACGACCTCGTAGTGCGCGTTGGTGAGCGACTGGGCGCGGACCATCTCGGCCTCGACCAGCGCCGACGGCGCGCGGGTCGTCGCCTGACCGAGGGCAGCGGCCGCGGCGGCGTAGTCACCGGACCACATGCGGTCCATCGCCACCCCGAAGGGGTTGTCACCGGTCTGGGACGCCTTGGGCACGAGACCGATGACGGCACTCGCCCGCGCAGCGAGGGGCGGGCTCGCCGTCCCTCCGCGTGAGAAGACCACACCGTGGACGGCTCCGTCGCGACCCAGGACCGGCGCACCGATGTCGCCGCGCGTGATCGTGCCGCTGAGTGCCACCAGGGCGAGTTCCGGCCGTCCGGTCACACGCGCCTCGACGTCGAACGTGAGCCGGCGGAGCACCGGGATCGTGCCCGGACGGTCACCGAAGCCGACGGCGACGGTGGTCGACCCGCGGGTCTGGTCGTCACGTACGGGGAGGTAGGGCCCGATGTCCTCGGTTCGAAGGAGGGCCAGTTCGGACGAGTCAGCGTCGTCGACGGTGACGACCACGGCCCGCGATGCGCCCGGATCGAAGTCCGCGGAGGTCTGCAGCTCGGCGCCCGTGACCGTCACGCGCGGCGTCCCGCGTACCGGTCGCGCGTCCTCCGAAACTCCATCGATCCCCGGAACCTGACGCGACCGGAGATCGGCGAGGATGGCCACATTGGAGGGCTCGACGAGGGGTCGTGCCGTGACGATCTCGCGCGGTCCGACGCCGAAGCCGGTCCCGGTGAGACGGACCTCGTCCCGGACCGCGATGCGGCGATCACCGTCGAGGACGGCGACGATCGGGAGGTGGACCTCCACGCGCACGACCGCGGCCATCGACCGGACCGCCACACGCTCCAGGTCGTCGGAGGCGCGGTCGTCCTCGAACGGGACGGCCGCCGCGGTCACCGCGGTGACGAGAATGACGGCCGCGACGAGCGCGGCGCGGAACCTAGGGAGTGATGGTGAGGACGACATAGCCGCCGAGGATCACCATGTGCACGACGCCCTGAAGACGCGTGGCGCGCCCCGGGACGACGGTCAGGATTCCCGTGATGACGGTGAGCAGCGCCAGGACGATGCCGGTGCTGTCGAGGCCGAGGACGAGACGCGTGTCGAACAGCGGCGACAGGATCGCGATGGTCGGGATGGTGAGACCGATGCTCGCCATCGCCGAGCCGTAGGCCAGGTTGAGGCTGACCTGCATGCGGTTTCGCATCGCGGCGCGGGCGGCGGCGATGCTCTCGGGGAGCAGCACGAGGATGGCGATGACCACGCCGACCACCGCCTCCGGCATGCCGGCCTTGGCGACGCCCGATTCGATGGTGGGCCCGAGCACCTTCGCGAGTCCGACGACCGCGACGAGCGCGAAGAGGAGGAGACCGACGCTGAGCCACGTCTCCTCCTGGGAGGGCGGCTCGGCATGCGAGTCGGCGACGTCGATGGGCCGACCCGACGTGTCCACCGGCAGGAAGAAGTCACGGTGCCGGATCGTCTGGGTGAACACGTAGCTGCCCCAGAGCACCAGGGACGCGATGGCCGCGAACGCGAGCTGCGACGACGTGTACACCTGCCCGTTCGCCGACTCCGTGACACTCGGGAGGACGAGACAGATGGTGGCGAGCACCGCCACGGTGGCGAGCGCGCCGCCGGTCCCCTCCGCGTTGAAGCGGGGTGTCGCGTACCGGTGGGCCCCCAGCAGGATGGAGATGCCGACGATCCCGTTGCAGGTGATCATGAACGCCGCGAACACCGTGTCGCGGGCGAGCGCGCTCTCCGACGTGTCGGGCGCGGAGATCATCAGCATGACGATCAGCCCGACCTCGATGACCGTCACGGCAACGGCGAGGATGAGCGAGCCGAACGGTTCGCCCACCCTGTGGGCGATCACCTCGGCGTGGTGAACAGCGGAGAAAACTGCGAGGGCGAGGACCGCGGCGACGATGATCGCCGTGATCGATCCGACGTCCAACCTCCATGCAACGGCCAAGACCACCAGGGCGACGAGCGGGATGATCGTCGTCCATCGCATGGTCAGGGTCGATATACGGTGCATGCGGTCGAAGGGCTCTCCGGTCGAGTCTCGGCTTTGGGTGTCGCGGTGTCGCTAGTGGCGGAAGTGCCGGTGGCCGGTGAAGACCATGACGGCTCCGCGCTCGTTGACGGCTTCGATGACCGCGTCATCGCGAATCGAGCCGCCGGGCTGGACAATAACCGTCGCACCGGCATCGAGCGCGGTGAGCGGTCCGTCCGGGAACGGGAAGAAGGCATCGGATGCGACGATGCAGGCCTCGGTGGAGAGGCCGGCGATGGCCGCCTTCTCGGTCGCGAGACGCGTGGAGTCGACGCGGCTCATCTGGCCGGCGCCGATCCCGATGGTCTGCCGGCCGCGGGTGAAGACGATGGCGTTGCTCTTGACGTGCTTTGCCACGAGCCAGGAGAACAGGATGTCGTCCCACTGGTCGTCCGACGGCTTGGCCTCCGTGACGACGGTCATGTGCTCGCGGCCCTCACTGCTGCGATCACGGTCCTGAACCAGGAGTCCGCCGGTGACCCGGCGGTAGTCGAGCTCGCCGGGGTTGAAGCGGCGGCGCTCACGGTTGAGGAGGATGCGGATCTTCTCCTTCTTCGTGAGCAGCTCGAGCGCGTCGTCGTCGAAGCCGGGTGCCATGAGCACCTCGACGAAGGTGGAGGCGAGCTTGGCCGCCAGTTCCGCGTCGATGGTCCGGTTGACGACGATGACCCCGCCGTAGGCCGACACCGGGTCGCACTCGTGGGCGAGGTCGTAGGCCTGGTTGATGTCCGCGCCGATGGCCGCACCGCACGGGTTGTTGTGCTTCACGATGACGGCGGCCGGGTCGTCGAACTCGCCGGCGAGGTTGCGGGCCCCGTCGAGGTCGAGCAGGTTGTTGAACGACAGCGCCTGACCGTGCAGCTGATCGACGCGGGCGAGCAGATGGGTGCGCGTGCCCCATGCGCCGTAGTAGGCGGCGCGCTGGTGCGGGTTCTCGCCGTAGACGAGGTCGGAGATCTTCTCGAACTCCGGCATGAGCAGCTCGGGGAAGTCGCCCTCGTCGGCGCTCATCCACTCGGCGATGTCGGCGTCGTAGCGGGCGGTGTGGCGGAAGGCGTCCAGGGCGAGCGCCTTCAGGGTGTGCTCGTTCAGCTCGCCATCGGTGAGCTCGAGCTCGGCGAGGACGGCGTCGTACTGCATCGGCTCGGTGACGATCGCCACGCGGTTGTGGTTCTTGGCCGCCGCGCGGATCATGGCCGGACCGCCGATGTCGATCTGCTCGATGATCTCCTCGTCGGACGCGCCCGCGGCGACGGTCTCCGCGAACGGGTAGAGGTTGACCACGACGAGGTCGATCGGCTCGATGCCGTTGGCCTCCATCTGCTCCACGTGGGAGGGGATGTCGGTGCGCCCGAGGATGCCCCCGTGGATACGCGGGTGGAGGGTCTTGACACGGCCGCCGAGGATCTCGGGGTGACCGGTGACCTGGTCCACACTGATGACCTCGAGGCCGGCGTCGCGAAGCGCGGCCGCGGTGCCCCCGGTGGACACGAGCGTGATGCCGAGCGCGGCGAGCCCCTGGGCGAACGGGACGAGGCCGTCCTTGTCCGACACCGACAACAGAGCGCGCTTGACCTTCATTTAGGAACCCCCATCTTGGATCACGACTCGACGCCTCTTCGCGGGATCACGCGAAACCCGCCCCGCGGCGAACAGTGCAACGGCCTGAGGGAGGATCCGATGCTCCACCTCGCGGATCCGCTCTCGCAGCGACTCTACGGAATCGTCGGTGGAGACGAGCACCGGTTCCTGCAGGATCGGCGGTCCGCCGTCCACAACCGGGTCGGCGTAGTGCACGGTCACGCCGGTGTAGCGGACGCCCCACTCCAGGGCCTCGTCGATGGCGTGCATCCCGGGGAACGCCGGGAGCATGGACGGGTGCAGGTTGATGACCCGGTCCGGGAAACGGTCGAGGAAGTCGGGTGTGAGGATGCTCATCCAGCCCGCCAGGACCACGAGCTCGGGACCGGCGGCCGCGACCACGTCGGCCAGCGCGCGGTCGCGCTCCTCGCGGCTCGCGTAGCGCTCACGGTCGACGACCTCGGTGGCGATGCCCGCCGACCGGGCTGCCTCCACCGCCGGAGCGTCGGCCGCCGAGACCACCACGCGGGTGATGGTCACGGGCGATGACGCGTCCCTGTGGAGCTTGTCGATGAGGGCGATGAGGTTGGTGCCCCGGCCGCTCGCGAGCACGACGACCGGGAAGGACCCGTCAGGCTGAGACACGGCGGAACCCCTCTCCCCTCTCGATGTGCCCGATGACGGACGCGCCCTCGACGAGGTCCACGACCCGCTCGGCGTCGGCCCGCGGCAGGATCACGCAGAGGCCGATGCCCATGTTGAACGTGTCCCAGGCGTCGTCCTCCGGGACCGCCCCGGTCGCGAGCACGGCCTCGACGGCCGGGTTGCGCGTCCACGCGGTCGGGTCCACGACGGGACGCAGCCCCTCGGGAAGGACGCGCGGGAGGTTCTCGGGCATGCCGCCGCCGGTGATGTGGGCGATGGCGTGGAGATCGAGACCGGCCTCCTGGAGGCGCCGGACGTCCTCCGTGTAGAGACGCGTCGGAGTGACGAGGACATCGGGATCGGCCACGAGCGCGCCGTCGGCGACGAGCCGGCGGACGAGGCTGAAGCCGTTGGAGTGGAGACCGCTCGAGGTGACGCCGACGATGACGTCGCCGTCCACGACGCGGTGGGGTCCCAGCATGTCGGCGCGATCCACGATGCCGCAGGCGAAACCGGCCGCGTCGAGGTGGTCGTCGGCGACGACGCCGGGGTGCTCGGCCGTCTCGCCCCCCAGGAGGAGGTAGCCCGTCTCGCGGCAGGCCTGGGCGACGCCCTCCACGAAGGCGCCCGCGATCTCGGGATCGAGCCGGCCGACGGCGAGGTAGTCGAGGAAGAAGAGCGGGCGCGCTCCGGTGCAGGCCAGGTCGTTGACGCACATGGCGACCAGGTCCTGGCCGAGACCGTCCACCCGGCCGACCGACTGGGCGAGGGCGATCTTGGTGCCGACGCCGTCGGTGCATCCGACGATCAGGCGGTCGGGGTCACCGGGAAGCTCCATGGCACCGGCGAATCCGAGTCCGCCGGAGACGAGTGACGCGATGTTGGCGGTGTGCGCACGGGCGGCCTCGAGGCTGACACCGGAGTCCTCGTAGGTGACGCGCGTCATGCGCCGCTCGCCACGCTCTGCGGCGCGTCCTCGAAGCTGAGCTTGAGCGCCTGACCGGGGACGGGGATCGGGTAGTCGCCGGTGAAGCAGGCGCGGCAGTAGCGCTCGGCGGGAAGGCCCAGCGCGGTCTGCAGGCCGTCCAGGGAGATGTAGGCGAGGCTGGTGGCGCCCACCTCCTCGCGGATGTTCTCGACCTCGTTGTCGGCGGCGATCAGCTCGTCGCGGGTGGCCATGTCGATGCCGTAGAAGCAGGGCCAGCGGACCGGCGGGCTCGAGATCCGCAGGTGCACCTCGATGGCGCCGGCGTCCTCGAACATGCGGATGACCTGCTGGATGGTCGTGCCGCGCACGATGGAGTCGTCGACGATGACGACGCGCTTGCCGGCGAGGATGCTGGGCAGCGGGTTGAACTTGCGGCGCACGCTGTTGCGGCGGAGCTGCTGCTCGGGCTGGATGAAGGTGCGGCCGACGTAGCGGCTGCGGACGACGCCCTCCCCGAACGGGATGCCGGACTCGTTCGAGAAGCCGATGGCCGCGGGCGTGCCGGAGTCGGGCAGACCCACCACCAGATCGGCGTCGACCGGTGCCTCGATCGCGAGCTGACGCCCCATGCGACTGCGCAGGTCCCAGACGGCCTGGTTGTCGATGATGCTGTCGGGCCGCGCGAAGTAGATGGTCTCGAAGACGCAGAGCTTGGAGTCGGCCTTGGGCATCGCCTGGATGCTCTCGATACCGTCCGGGGTGAGGCGGATGGCCTCGCCGGGGACGACGTCGCGGACGTAGGTGGCGCCGATCTGGTCGAAGGCGCACGTCTCGCTGGCCACGCACCAGCCGCCGTCCGGAAGCTGCCCGATGGCGAGCGGCCGGACCCCGTACGGGTCGCGGAACGCGATGAGCTCGCTGGATGACAGGGCCACGGCCGAGAAGGCGCCGGAGAACCGGGGCATGGCCTGGCGCACGGCCTCCAGCAGGTCGCCGTCGGTGCCCGCGAGGGCGGCGACGATGAGCTCGCTGTCGGTGGTGGCGGAGAGGTCACCGTCCTGCTGCAGATCGCGTCGGAGTGACACCGTGTTGCAGAGATTGCCGTTGTGGCCGAGCGCGATCAGCTCCTGGCCGCGCGTGTGGACCACCGGCTGGGCGTTGTCCCACTTGTTGGCCCCAGTGGTGGAGTACCGCACGTGCCCGATGGCCATGTCCCCGGTCAGCGTGCGGAGGGTGTTCTCGTCGAAGACGTCGGTCACGAGGCCGAGGTCGCGGAACACGGTGACGTGCCCCTGCTCGGCGACGGCGATCCCCGCGCTCTCCTGGCCGCGGTGCTGCATCGCCATGAGGGCGAAGAAGGTGATGCGCGCGACGTCACGTCCCGGTGCCACGACACCGAAGACGCCGCACTCCTCCTTGGGCTCGTCGTCGCGGGTCTCGTCGTGATCCAAACCGATGGTCATCGAAGTGCGTCCGGGATCGCGTTTTCGTACGCCTTGCGTGCGCCTGTAACCGTAAGGATGACGGATGTCGCCCCGGCGTGCACGGTGAGCTCATCGCCGCCGACCGTTCCGATCTCGCGGACGGCCACGTCACCTGCCCGGGAGCGGATGTCGGCGACGGCGTCGGGGGCCGCCGTGAGGAGGATGCGCCCGCCGGACTCGCCGAAGAGCTGGACGTCCGCGCGGACGTCGTCGTCGAGGCTGACGGTGGCACCGAGTGAGCCGGCCACGGCCGACTCGGCGAGGCTGACGGCGAGCCCTCCCTGCGACACGTCGTGGGCGGAGCGGACGAGCCCGGAGCGGACGGCGTCGGCCACGAAGCGGCAGAGGGCGACCTCCGCGTCGATGTCCGGCGCGTCGGGGCGACCCTCGGCGCGGCCGAGGTACTCGCTGGCGTCGAGCCGCGGCTCACCGGATCCGACGAGCAGGATGACGTCGCCCTCCGCGACGAACGCGTGACCGGTCGTGGCGGAGGCGTCATCCAGGACGCCGACCATGCCGACGACGGGGGTCGGGTAGATCATCCGCTCGGCGCTCTCGTTGTAGAGCGAGACGTTGCCCGACACGACCGGGGTGCCGAGCGCGCGGCAGGCGTCGGCCATGCCGGCGATGGCCTGCGCCAGACGCCAGCCGGTGTGGCCCTTCTCGGGGTTCGGGAAGTTGAGGCAGTTGGTGATGGCCGCCGGGGTCCCGCCGACGCAGGCGACGTTGCGGGCGGCCTCCAGCACGCCGGCCGCACCACCGGCGCGGGGGTCGACCTGGCAGTGACGCTCGGCGCAGTCGGTCGTCAGGGCGAGACCGGTCCGGGTTCCGGGGACGCGGATGACGGCCGCGTCGCCGCCGGGACGGACCACGGTGTTCGCGCCGACGAGGTGGTCGTACTGCTCGTAGACCCAGCGCTTGCTCGCGATGGTGGGCGTGGAGAGGAGGCCGGTCCAGGCCGCCGCGAGGTCGTCGGGCTGGGGCACCGTCGCCGGGTCGATCGGGTCCGGAAGCGGCGCGGGGGTCTGGGGGACCTCATAGACGGGGGCGTCGTCCGCGAGGAGGCGCGCGGGGATGTCCACCACGACCTCGCCGTCGTAGACCGCGACGAGCGCGTCGCCCTCGGTGACCTCGCCGATGTCGGTGGCGTCCAGATCGTGCTCGGTGCAGAGCGCGATCGCGGCGTCGACGTCGTCGGGGGTGACGACGGCGAGCATCCGCTCCTGGCTCTCCGACACGAGGATCTCGGCCGGGGTCATGCCCTCCTCGCGGAGCGGGACCCGGTCGAGGTCGATGCGAAGACCGACGCCGCCCTTGCTGGCCATCTCGCTGGAGCTCGACGTGAGGCCGGCGGCTCCGAGGTCCTGGAGGGCGACAAGGAGTCCGCGGTCCGCGAGGGCCTGGCAGCAGTCCATGAGCTTGCGCTCGGTGAACGGGTCGCTGACCTGCACCGAGGGGCGCTTGTCCTCGTCGTGGGAGAACTCGGCACTGGCGAGGACGCTGGCACCGCCGATGCCGTCCTTGCCGGTGCGGTTGCCGAAGAGGATCAGCCGGTTGCCGACGCCCTCGGCGGCCGCGCGCAGGATGCGGTCGGCCGGCAGGACGCCGACGCACATGGCGTTGACGAGGCATGAGTCCTCGTAGACGGGGTCGAAGCCGACCTCGCCGCCCACGGTGGGGATGCCGATGCAGTTGCCGTAGTGGCCGATGCCCTCCACCGCGCGGCGGAAGAGGTGGCGGCTGCGGTTGCTCCCGAGACTTCCGAAGCGCAGCGAGTCGAGCAGCGCGATGGGCTTGGCGCCCATGGCGAGGATGTCGCGGATGATGCCGCCGACGCCGGTGGCCGCACCCTCGAACGGCTCGACGGCGGACGGGTGGTTGTGGCTCTCGATCTTGAACGTGATCGCGAGTCCGTCGCCGATGTCGATGGCGCCGGCGTTCTCGCCCGGCCCCTGCAGCACGGCCGGTCCCTCGGTGGGGAATCCCCGCAGGAGCGGCTTGGAGTGCTTGTAGGAGCAGTGTTCGCTCCACATCAGGCTGAACATGACGAGCTCGGGGCCGGTGGGTTCACGGCCGAGGAGCTCGGGGATGCGGTCGTTCTCCCAGTCGGTGAGGCCGAGCTGGCGGTGGAGGGGCGTGGTGTCGGTGCTCATGCGGCCACCGCGGATCCGGAGATGAGGCCGCCCATGATGACGCGTCCGTCGGCCGAGCCGAGGAGGTCCTCGCAGGCCATCTCCGGGTGCGGCATGAGGCCCATCACGTTGCCCTCCACGTTGGCGATGCCGGCGACGCGGTCCTGCGAGCCGTTGGGGTTCTCGCCGCGGTACCGGAAGACGATGCGGCATGCGTCGGCGTCACCCTGCCAGGCGCCGTCGTGATGCTTGATGGGGACCGACAGCGTCTCGCCGCTCGCGTGCCCGCCCGTCCACGGCGTGGCGTCGTCCACGATCGCGAGGGTGGCCTGACGGCAGATGAACGCCTGCGTGTCGTTGGGCCGGAGCACGCCCGGAAGGAGCCCGGACTCGCAGAGGATCTGGAAGCCGTTGCAGATGCCCAGCACCGGGCCACCACTCTCGGCGAACGTGCGGACGGCGTCCATGATGGGGGCGCGACTGGCGATGGCCCCGCAGCGCAGGTGGTCTCCGTAGGAGAAGCCCCCCGGGAGGACCACGGCGGCGGTGTCCTCGGGAAGCGAGGCGTCGCGGTGCGAGACGATGGTCACCCTGTGGGACTCGCGGGCGATCTCGTCCATGACGCGGGTGGCGGCCTCGTGGTCGAGGGAGCCCGGGAAGTGGATGACGGTGACGGTGGGTGTGCTCACGGTCAGCCCCGCACCTCGATCTCGTAGTCCTCGACCAGCCTGTTGACGAGGAGCCGTTCGCACATCTGGCGGGCCTCGCCCTCCGGGTCGTCGCCCGAGAGGTCGAGGACGATCTGCTTGCCGATGCGCACGTCGGTGACGTCGTCGAATCCCATGGTGTGGAGCGCGCGCACGACGGTCTGACCCTGCGGGTCCAGAATCTCCGCGCGCGGCATGACGGTGACGACGACTCGGGTCATTCGGTGCACTCCTGGATCCAGCTGTCGAGTGTGCGGCCGGTGAGCCGCTCGTTGGCTTCAAGGTAACGGTTGCGGGTGCCGGTGACGACGTCCGGCGGAAGGGCGGGCGCGGGCGGCGTGTGGTCCCACCCGGACGCGTCCAGCCAGTCGCGCAGGTACTGCTTGTCGAACGAGGGCGGGCTGGTGCCGACGGCGTACTCGTCGGCCGGCCAGAACCGGGACGAGTCGGGGGTGGCGACCTCGTCCCCGATGGTGAGGACCCCGTTCTCGTCGCGACCGAGCTCGAACTTGGTGTCGGCCAGGATGATCCCCGCCTCCTCCGCGCGCGCCGCGACGTGCTCGTAGAGGGCGATGGAGATGCGCTCGGCCTCCTCGAGCGTCTCGCGTCCCACGATGTCGGCGGCCTCGTCGCGGGTGATGTTCTCGTCGTGCCCCGTCTGGGCCTTGGTGGCGGGGGTGAAGATGGGCTCGGGCAACCGTTCGGACTGCCGCAGCCCGGCGGGGAGGACGTGGCCGCACACGGTATCTTTTGCCGTGTAGTCGCGCCAGCCGCTTCCGGAGAGGTAGCCGCGCACCACGCACTCGATGGGGAGCATGTCGAGCCTCTTCACCACCATCGACCGGCCGGCCAGGTCGTCCCCGGCCTCGGCGGGCATGTCGCGCACGTGGGTGCTGACGAGGTGGTTCGGCGCGATGTGGCCGGTCTCCGCGAACCAGTGGGCGGAGACGGCGGTGAGCACCCGGCCCTTGTCGGGTATGGGTGTCGGCATCACGACGTCGTAGGCGCTGATGCGATCGCTGGTGACGATGAGCAGGCGGTCGCCGCCGAGGTCGTGAACGTCACGGACCTTGCCCTGGAGAAGGAGGCGCACTCCCCGGAGTCTACCGGTCCCGCGTCGCCTCCAAAGTTGGTGACGATGGGAGCAAAGCCGGTGTGCGCGGCGGTGTCGACGCTCCTCGCCGCAGGTGTGGACTCCTCCCGCGCCACGTGCATGACGAGAGCTCGTTCTCGGTCTCCGGCACTCCACGGTCCTGAGGCCATCCGAGCCCGGAGCCGCGGGCTTCTTCCCCGTGCGGCGGACGCCGCCGCCACCGAATCACACCGCGACGCGAGGAGTCACACGGCGGAATCCTCCAGCCAGCCCTCGCTGCGGGCGAGCTCACGGATGACCGTGACGGCGTCCTCCACCACGGACGACGTGGCGTCGGCGTTCGTGACGAGGCAGATGTCGATGCGGGCGTCGGGGTCCCGGATCGGCAGGTGCGTCACCCCCTCCCATGTCAGCGAGGCCATGGAGACCGGACCGAGGAACAGCTCGCCCGGGTGCCGGCGGAGGTGGGCCAGGAGCGGCTCCCGGCTCTCCGGGCGCGACAGCACGACCTGCGTCGGGGTGAATCCCCGGGCGGTGCACAGACGGGCGGCGAGTCCGTGGAAGCCCGGGGCCAGGTCGGCGGGGACCACGAGGATGGTCTCGTCGCGCAGATCGTCGACCGCGAGGTCCCCCCGGCCCGCGAGATGGTGTCCGGTGCTCATGAACGCCGCCAGCGGTTCGCGGCGGATCACCTCGGTCACGAGGCCCGGCTCCCCCGGGAACTCGCGCATCAGCACGATGTCGGTTGCGCCGCTTCGTACATCCTCCAGAGCCTGCACGGACCAGGCGCGGCTGGTGAGCACGTCCGGCGACGGCCCGTCGGCGAGCCGGTCGAGGATGCGTGGAAGGGCGTCGTACGCGGTGCTGGCGGTGTAGGTGAGCCGGATCGGCGATGCGTCCGCACCGCGATCGCGCCGGGCGTGGGCGACGGCGCGGTCGAGCCCGTCGAGCACGGCGGTGATGTCGTCGTGAAACCGCCGACCGGTCTCGGTCAGTTCGACGGAACGGCTCGAGCGACGCAGCAGCTCGACGCCGAGGGCACGTTCGAGGGACCGGATCTGCACGCTCAGGGCGGGCTGCGAGACGTGGAGGAGCTCGGCCGCACGCGTGAAGTTGAGCTGCTCCGCGACGACCGCGAAGTAGCGCAGCTGCTTGAGCGTCACATCCATAAGCGCACGTTATCGATCCATTCGCACTCCGTCTTGGACACCCGCACCGATGCGCCATACCGTGAGTCATGTCCCGCCAGCCGGGGGACACGCCGCCCGCGAGGCACCGTCAGGTGCGGACGGCGTCACCCGCGCGGTGCCGGCCGCCTCGCGCATCGGGCGCGGGCCCCGTCGCCGCGAATGCCACGGTCCACGCAGGAGGCCGATCACCATGACGCACACACAGACGGGCGTTGACTACTCCGAGGTCCATCGGATCGACAGCCCGGCCAACCGCGTGCTTCGCGCCGACATCTGGCCGGCGGGACAGGATCTGGGTCAGCAGTCGTTCGCCACCCTGAAGTACTTCGACGACATCGCCGACCGCCTCGCCCTCGACGGGACCACCCGCGTCCTCGATCTGGGGAGCGGCACGGGCGGGCCGGCGATCTACATCTCCGAGCGCAGCGGATGCCGGATGACCGGACTCGAGGTGAACCAGGTCGGCATCGACGTCGCTGAGCGCATGGTGGCCGCCGCGGACATCGGGGACCGCGTCGACTTCGTACTGGCCGACGGCATGGACATGCCCTTCGACGACGACGCGTTCGATGTCGTCATCAGCATGAACGTGCTGAACGTGTTCGCCGACAAGGTCGCCCTGCTCCGGGCGGTCCGGCGCGTGCTGCGGCCCGGAGGTGTCTTCGCGTTCCTGTCGGGCACCTTCGAATGGGGACCCGACGACGACGCGAGCCGGAAGATGATCGAGACCGGCTACGCCATCCCGCAGTACACCGACAGCCTGGCGAGCTACAAGACCAAGCTGGCCGAGGCCGGATTCGTGGTCGACGAAGTCGTCGAGTACATCAGCGACTTCGGCCGGCAGATGCGCCGCTGGCGTGACGGCTGGACGACGCATCGGGACATCCTGGCGGAGGAGCAGGGTGCCAAGCAGACCGACCACCACATCGATTACTTCAACGTGTACCTGGCGCTCGTGGAGTCCGGAAAGGCGTCGAACCACCTGATCATCTCGCACCGGCCGGAGGACTGACACGAGCCGGTGCCCGGTGTCGCGTCACGTCGGGTGCGCGGTACGGGGCGGGGCCACGAGTGGCGATCGCCGCGACGGCTGCGACGTATCGCGCTGGGTGCCGGCCACCGGGCGCGACATCGCGCCCTCTTCATCCGGTGTCACGCGAGCGGCGATGCACCCGTAAATCCGGAGCGCCCCACTACGAGCGGCGCTCCGTGTCAGGCACCCGGTGCTGCATGCCCGGCGGCGGCCCGAACCCCGAGAGACGGCTCGTCGAGATACCCGGCGCGCAAACCTGCCGACACAAGCCCGCGTCAAGTTAAGTGCCAGGCACCGGGCTTGACGCAGCCCGGTGACGGCCCCTCGGTGCTACTTCAGGATCGGCAGCTTGTCGATGTCGACGGCGAGCCATTTCTTCTCGAGCTTGTTGATCGCCCCGCTCGCGGTCATGCGACGGAGGGCCGCGTTGACCGGCGGGAGGATCGCGCTTCCCTTCGGCACCGCGATGCCGTAGGTCCCGTTGGTGCGGATGCGTCCGGCGAACGCGCCGTACCGGCTGGGGACCCGCTTGCGCAGCGTGGCCAGCGAGGGGGCGTCGTACACCACCGCCTGGCACCGGCCCGTCTGCAGCGACTGCATCATGGTGTCGACGTCCTTGTATGCGGTCGCCGCGGTCTTCGGCTTCACGCGGGTCCGCACGATCGCGGCCCCCGTCGACGACGCGGCGACGCACAGGCGCAGGCTGCGCAGCCCAGCGATGTTCTTGGGCACCGTGGTGACCTGCCGCGTGAGCAGGACGCCCTCGTCGGCCAGCATGTACGGGATGCTGAAGTCCGTGGTCTTCCGGCGGGTCGCCACGATCGAGATCTGCCCGATCGCCACGTCCCACGGCTTGGCGCCGGCCGAGTAGAGGTTCGGGAACGGCGACTGCACGAAGCGCGGGGCGCCGAGCTGCAGCTGGGTGGCGAGCTGCTTGGCCAGATCGATCTCGAACCCACGGGCGTAGACGACCTCGTCACCGCGGACCGCGCCGGTCTGGAAACCCTCGCTGGGCATCGCGACGCCGACGGTGAGCCGGCCGGGGCTGACGGTCGCCGGTGGCGCGGCGTTCGCTGCGACGGCCGGGGCGAGGGCCGCGATGGCCAGGACTGTGAGCGGGATTCGTTTCATCATCATCACCTCGCCAGGACCTTGACCTGGGTGCCGACCGACGCGAAGTTGTAGAGCCACTGTGCGATGCCCGCCGTGATGCGCACACATCCGTGTGACGCCGGCTGCGTCGGCACCGGTGCGTACTCGTGGAAGGCGATTCCGCCGTCGAACGCCAGCGCGTAGGGCAGCCAGGTTCGGAACGGCACCGACCACCAGTTGCGCGTCTTCAGGTAGACCGAGAAGGTCCCGACCCGGGTGGGCGTCGCGGCCGTACCGGTCGAGACGTGGATCGTCCGCACCACGCGGTTGTTTTCGATCGCGAGCGCGACCTGGCGGTCCAGGAGCACCTCAATCCGCCGGCCGGATCCCCCCTTCGTACGCGGGGTCGGACGGGTGGCCTTCGCGAGACGCGCGCGCGTGGCGGGTCCGACGACACCGTCCCTGCCCAGCCGCTCCCATTTCTGGAAGGCGATGATCGCGGCCTGGGTCTTCGGACCGGTCCGCCCGTCCACGTCGGCGGTGGTCAGGTAGCCGAGCGCCGCGAGACGCTGCTGGATCTGCCTGGTGGAGGCCGTTGCGCTTCCGGTGGATCCGGACGGATACGTGGGCTTGGCCGTGGCCGGTGTCTCGAGAGTCGCGGAGGTGATCGGCTGGTCCGTGCGGATCCCAGGGAAGAGTCCCAGCGGGACGCCGCCCTGGATGAGGAGCTGCATGCGCTTCACCGGTGTGGTGGAACCAGCAGTGCCGACCGTCCCGGTGACCGTCGACATCAGCTGGGCGAGCCGGGCGTTCTGGCTCTCGGCGCCCTGATCGCCGAGCACGAACTGGAGACCGAGGTCGACGGTGACGAGGTCGCCGTCGACGGTGACGGACCGCACCGGGGTCCCGGCCGGGATCTGGGTGCGCACGCCCTTCTTGCGCTCAGCTGCGGTGGGACCGGCAAGGAGCTGACGGACGGCGTCCTCGGTCGTGGTGCCCGGACGGGCCACCTTTCCGAGCTGCTCGCCGTTGACGAACCAGACCTGCACGTCCGCATTGGCCACCGCGGGTACTCCGAGGAGCATCACGGATAGGACGAGGATCACAAGGGACGGGATGCGCCGACGATGGGCGGAGGAACGTGTCACGGGCGACACCTCTGAGCGTGGTCGGGAACGTGCGTGGCTCGCGCGCGTTCCGCGACCCTACAGGCCGATCCGTATCGCGTCGACTCGGGGCCGCGACCGGCCGAGGATGTCGCGCGACATCACGCGTGGCCGGAGAACGAATGACATGACGCGCCGCGGCTCGCTCAGGCCCCGCGTCAAGTTAAGTGCCAGACACCAGGCTTGACACCTGCGGCGCCGAGCCGGACGTGCGGCGCGCCGTCAGCCGACGCTGTCGACGAAGAGCGCGATCAGTTCGCGCTCGAAGTCCGGGATGTCGGCGACCACCCGCCCCCAGACCTGGTTCCCGTCCCGGAACGCGGGCTCGTCCACCCAGGTGCCACCGGCGTTGACGAGGTCGTCCTTGATCCCAAGCGAGCCGGTGACCCGGCGGCCGGAGACGATGTCCGCCGAGATGGCGACCGAGCCGCCGTGGCAGATGATCCCGATCGGCTTGCCCTGCGCGTTGACGGTGCGGACGAGGTCGACGATCGCCGGGGAGCGGCGCATCTTGTCGGGTGCCCAGCCTCCCGGGATGACGATTCCGTCGAACGCGTCTGCGCTCACGTCGGAGGCGAGCGCGTCCGCCCGCACGGCGAGGCCGTTCTTCCCGCGGTGCGCGTCGAGATCGCTGCCGACCGACACCACGGTGGCGCCCTCCTCCTGGATGCGCATGACGGTGACCCAGTACTCGAGGTCCTCGACCCCGTCGGCCACCAGCACCGCGTACGTACGTCCCGTCAGCCGCATCGTCCACTCCTTGTCGCCGTCTGCCTGCCGCGGACCACTCGTCGCTCACGCTACTCCGGGGCGGGCCCTCCGGTGTCCGTCGTCGGTCCTCCCGCCCACCCGGATCCGGGCGATCCCGCCGAGGCTGCGTCTACCATGCGCGCACCCAGGACGCGCGACGGACCCCCGAAGGAGCCCGCCCCACGTGACAGACCCCTCTGCCGCACCCCAAGTCCCGCCGAAGAAGCGCTCGGCCACGACCCGCGCGCTCGCCGGATTCCTCTTCGCGTCGCGATGGCTGCAGGCGCCGCTCTACGTCGGCCTGATCGTCGCCCAGCTCTTCTACGTGTTCACGTTCATGAAGGAGCTGTGGCACATCGCGGACGGGATCACGGATCTCTCCGAGGCGGAGATGATGCTGATGGTCCTCGGGCTCGTCGACGTGGTCATGGTCGCGAACCTTCTGATCATGGTGATCATCGGCGGCTACGAGACCTTCGTGTCGCGCATCGACCTGGACGACCATCCGGATCAGCCGGAGTGGCTCAGCCACGTGAACGCCAACGTGCTCAAGGTCAAGCTGGCGATGGCCATCATCGGCATCTCCTCCGTGCACCTCCTGAAGTCCTTCGTGGGTGCCGCGGACATGTTCAACAACAGCGATCCCCAGATCGCAGACAACGCGGGTGAGATCCTCATGTGGCAGACCATCATCCACATGGCGTTCATCTTCTCGGCGATGGGTCTGGCGTGGATCGACAAGATCGGCGACCGCCGGCACCAGGAGGGACGCGAACTGGAGAGCGCCGCGCACTGAGACCGGTCACACGAGGCGGCTCCGCACCGATCTCATAGACCGGACGCGTCGTGCCCGGGTCCGAACCGGTCCTGACTGCGCCGACTGATTATGCCTGCAACGGCGCACCTTACGACGAGGTGAATGCGGGCCGATCAGCCGTCGCACTACCCGTGAGCTAGGGCAGTCGGGGAACGCTCCTGAAATCGCGGTCGCCTCACGCCGGAATTCCGTCCCGCACGGTGCGGCGTCCCGGCCATCATTCACATGCCGGAAGCAGCGTATGGCCAGCGTCCGCATGGTGTCTCGTCGACACGTACTCCACCAGAGCGACTGCCGGCGATCGGATGCGGACCGCATCCGATCGGAATGACAGCCGAGATTGACGACGCTGACGAATCCAACCACAGACACCGATAGGCAAGTGACCATCTTCGAGGAGCGCATGAACACGAGACTCACATCACGAGTGGCCCGCCGGCTCACGTTGGCGGCGATCGCGGTGACCCTGATCCCAGCGAGCGCGCACGCGGTCGCGGTGGACCCCTGGAATCGAGACTCGGTGAAGGAGGCCTACACGGTCGCCGTCGCCGACGGGGAGCGCATCGATCCCGGATGGACCGGCAGCACCGCCGCCTGCACAGTCGGGAGTGAGTCGTCCGCTTCGCAGAACGCGGCCGTTGAGGCAGTCAACTACGTGCGCGGCATGAATGCCCTCCCTCCCGTGGTGCTCGACGCGGACATGAGCCGGACGGCACTCGCGGCGGCACTCATCATGAGCGCCAACGGCAGCCTGTCGCACTACCCTCCTCCGTCCTGGCGCTGCTGGAACCAGCTGGGTGCCGACGGCGCCATGTCGTCGAACCTCTTCCTCGGGCCCCGGACGTCCGTCTCAGCCGTCATCGGATACATCGCGGATCCCGGTTCTAACAACGTGGCCGTTGGACACCGGCGCTGGGTCCTGTACCCACCGCTCGGTGCGATCGGCACGGGAAGTACGTCCAACACCAACGCTCTCACCGTATTGGGCGGGACACCTCAGGATCGTGTGACTCCGCTCACGGTGTCTTGGCCGCCGTCCGGACACGTGCCGTGGCCGCTCATCTTCGACCGGTTCAGCATGTCGTCCGCCGCCTATCCGGACGCGGACTACTCGCACGCTCAGGTAACCGTAACGGCAAACGGCACCCCCCTCCGGCTCACCGTCAATCCGGTGCAGAACGGATACGGCGACAACACCATCGTCGCGGAGGTCACGATCCCCGGCTCGCTTCGAACATCCGCCGCTGAAACCACCTTCGTGATGACCGTCGCGAACGTGGTGGACCCCGCGACGGGCGCATCGATGACCCTCCGATCGCAGACGCAGGCGTTCGACTTCGCGGTGCCCGAGCTGACGAGGATGACCTCCGTCGGGACGCGGGGACAGGTTCGCTGGACCACCGTCGAACACGGATCTCCGATCACCGGGTTCACCCTCTCCTACACGCCGCCTCGTGGTCGAGGGGCGCCGCAGACCTACAACCTCCCGCCGTCTGCCCGCTCCTTCACGCCGCCCCGCCTCGCGCTGAACAACGTGCCCTACACCGTGCGGCTGGTCGCCCGTTCGCGCCTGGGCGAGACCGATTCGACCACCTACCTGGTCACCCGCCCGCCGCAGATCACACTGGGTATCCCGCGGATCGCCGTGGTCAAGAAGGCGCGGGCCGTGCAGATCACGCTCAATACCCCGGCTGCGGTCAGCGCAACGGTCTACCGTCGCAACCCACGTCTCGGCCGATATGTGCCGTACCGCGTTCTGAAGGCCCGGACGCTGGCGACCGGGAAGCGCCGGGTGATGATGGGCGTCCTTCCGAAGGGCACCTACCGCGTCGTGACCACCGCGAAGCGACGCGACTGGACAACGGCGAAGACAACCACCGGGTTCACCGTCCGTTGACGGGCAACGAACCCAGAATCGCTGATGCAGGCGAAGCGGATCGCGACGTCGCTCGAGCGTCCGTCCCGAGAGAGTCCGGTCCTACGAGAGAGACCGTTCGCCACTAGGCACCGGACGACGATCCCAATGCCTTCCACCGGAGACACATGACCGACGACAATCACGACGACGGGGATAAGCGGCCGCTCGACGGTGAAGAGTTCGACTTCGTGTTCGACTTCGACGAGCACTTCGAGTTCGAACTGGCACACGAGCGTGTCGTCGATGACCGATTCGACGGGCAGGTGTGTGACTTGATCCGACGCGTCATCCGATATGCAGATCCGCCGGCACAGCCTTCGTCACCATCGGTGCTCACCGACGAACTGGCCGGCGCTACCGCGCGTGTGTGGTTTCTGGCCTCCGAGAGCTCCGACGCCGATCAGTTCGTCATCTCCGACGCGTTCGTCGCCGTAGCTCGGCAGGCTCTGAAAGCGGCCACGGAGTATGGATACACCTTCGAGCCTCTCGACATCGAGGGGCCGTTCGACGACACCATCGCGAACGGGTACTACAACCTGATCTGTTGGGAGACCCAGGTGGAACACCCTCTCGACAAGACGACGCCATCTGATCTGTTGGAAGGCCTACTGATGATGGTCTGCCGTATCGCAGGGCTGCGCCGGATGATCGATCCAAGGCCCGAGGACGAGGAATGGTCCACCACCGCACTACGCGACCTCACTGACCATGCGGAGAGGGACGGGGTAACCCCTCATGCATGGGCGACATCACGATTTCGCCGGGTGAGCGACTCCGTGGCGGCCCTCGCCATCTATGCGGCGGTGGCGTTCCGCGGCTCGGCAAACACCGACGCACCCGGGGAGCTGTGACCGTCCCACCAGGAATGCTTACTCCGACGACACCCCCGGCCCCGCTCGTTCCGGATGTGTCAACCGCACGCTGGACGACCACTGCAGTCCGTACGGCTCGTCTCCCATACGCTGCCGGAATCCCGGCCACAGGCCATGGCATCCGTACGCATCATGCGTGTATGCCGAACATTCCCAGCCTCACCATTCACACCACACCGCGGGACATATCGAACACGTGGGCCGATCCACGCGACACACACCAGCACGTCACGGCGTTCAGCATCCGGGCGGAGGACGACGCGATGGATCACGCCGGCTTCCTCGACCGGCTCGAACCCCATCTGGGCGTTGTGCTCGACGCGGGATGTGTCCCCGGTCGCGTGGCGCTCGCCATCGATCTCGAGATCGTATCCGGACCCCCGCAGGCACTTGAGGCCGTGATGCTGGTGGGGATGACCGGCGATGAAGACCCCCGACCCCTTCGCCAGCTTGCGGGGCTTCTGGCGGGAATCCTCCACGACTCAGAGCTGTTCACCGTTCGGCGTGTCGACGCCCGACGACTCCGGTCGCTCCTTGCGGTGGAGTTCACCACTCAGATCGTCCAACGAACGTGCCTGGATGACGAGGACTCGCCGATCGTGAGGCACTGGGACGCCCCCGACCGCGTTCCCATGTGGACCGAAGCCGCCATCTACGTCTGCTCGATGCAGACCGATGTCCGCATCCGCACCGTCCTTACCCCGGCACCGATCGATCCCGCACGCGGACAGACGACCCTGGAGGACGACCCCGACGAGGACCCGGGTCCGTCAGACATACCGTGGGTGATCCCGGAGGCGGACCCGGTCTCCCGCACGATCGGCAATCTGTGGATTGCGCGCATCGGCGTCAGCACCGGGGTGGATGAGCCGGTCACGCGGCTGGTCGGCGGACGGATCTCGCAGCGCGCGGGCTTCACCACCTGGCCCGTCCGCCGTGGAGCGATGTCGATGCTGACCTCCCTCACCCCTGGGGGCACGGGGCCATGTCTGCGTGATGAGCTTGTGGACCGTGCGGTGGCGATTTGCCTGATGGTGCCCCCGCTCGTGGCGATCGGCGCAGCGGTCGACGATAAGCGACGAGCCGGATCATCGTCCACTGCTGCTTCTGCAGCGAACCCCGCCGATGCCGCACCGATGCCCGCGGCAGACGTGAGCGTGTAACCGCGCAGGGAGAACCGCTCGGGGACGGACCGCGGTTACGCTCCCCGAGCGGATGTGTTTGAGTTCCCACGTGTCATCACCGACTGCGTTCCACGACGCCCGTTCGCGGTCGGCCACCGATGCGGCAGGAGAAACAATCACCGAGGGTGCCCTGGCCACGGCCACCTTCCTCATCCGCCGCTGGGCGATCGTGGCACGCCTTCTGCCCGTGCTCGTCGGCGCGGCGACGGTGGCAAGCCACGAGCCACACTGGATCTGGCTTCCGCTCCTCGGCCTGGTCGCTGCATGTCTCCCTCTGGAGCCCGGCCGGGACGCCCGCCGCGATCGCGGTGCGCTCGTGGCGCAGACGGCGGTCGCCGTGGTCGCCGCCCTGGCGCCGGGACCGGCGGCGCCTCTGATCCTCCTGCCGGCGGTGAGTGTCGGTATCGAGCTGTCGATCGTGAGTCTCGGATCACGTCTCGATGCGGTTCCTCCTCTCCGGGGAGTCTGGGTGTCGCTCGGATTCCTTCCCGCGATCCTCGTGCTCGCCGATATGGCGGACGCCAGTGCGTACTCCATCATCGTTGCCGGCCTGTCTGTCGTCTGCCTGTCACTTCCCGGCGTCTGGGCGGCAGCCGTCGAAGCGAACGATCTCGATGACCTGGTGGAATCCACGATCCGCCCCGCCGCCGCCGCACGGGCGAGCGGCCGACTGCACGATCCGATCCGGCACGCGGAGCGTGCTCTCGAGGACTTCGCCGAACGCAGCGAAGTGATCTCCGAGGCCGCATCACGGCAACTGCTTCAGAACGCCGAAGAGATCGGCGCGATCCTTGACGAGGTGACACAGATGTGGTCGGAGTACGACCATCCCCAGATCCGAGCCGGAATCCCGGCACGTATCAGGACCACCCTCGGATCATCATTGAGGCGGATGTTCCGACCCTGGTCCACACAGGAGGCGGTACCGGCGTGGTGGCCACGCGCGATGCGCGCTGCCTGGCTTCGGACTGTGGCCCCCTGGCTCGACACGGTACGGATCATCCACACCCGGCAGATCGAGGCCGTCGCCCTCAACGTCACTCTGTGGTTGCGTGCCGTCACCGTCCTTTCCGTTCCGACGATCGGATCCGCACTTCTCGGTGGGGTGACCCCCGACGGCGACCCGCTGCGGACGATCGTATGGATCGCCCTCGCAGCAGCCGCATCCATCACCGCGCTCGGTGCGGTACCCCTGGTCGACCGCGTGATGGATGCCGACCGGGCCCGGTTCCGCCGAAACCTGTTCCTCGTTGAGGAAACACTGGTGCTCACCGCCCTGATCGTCATCCCATCCTGGGCGGTGTTCGTGTTCTCCGGTGGTCCCCAGAACTGGTTGCAGCGCCCGGACTGGCGTATGCGCCGCGCCCTGACACCGCTCCTACTTCACCTGTCCGTGATGTCCGTATCACTGAACTTTCACGGAGCGAGCGCTAGGAGCATCGCGCTTCAATGCACCGTCGGGCTGGTGGTTCTCCTGCTGACATCCAACAGCTACGGACTGATGATTCCGTTCGTCATCTACGCGGCGATCGGGAGACCGTTCATCGCACATTCGCGACGTGAACGGCTTGAGGAGACTCTGGTCGACCCCCGCGTCGACCGGGCGCTGCGGATCATCGACGATGCCGAGAGCACCATCCGCGCCGAAGCGTTGCGGCTGGGCACGGAGGATGCGGATCACGCGACCTCAGCGATGGTTGAACAGCTGAGGGTCGCGCGGAGCGCCGTTCACGACGCGGCCGAGCCCCGTCAGCGGTCCCTCCCGGCGAGGACGCTCAGCGTCATCCTTCACGAGGCGATCCGCACGCACATCGCCGCGACATCGACGGAGACAAGCGCGTACATCCAGGCGACTGCGGTCCATTTCGCACCACCCTCGCTCGGTGCGCGTCGGGTTCGATCGCGGGCGCTGGCACAACATCTCGGCGACGCCATGAGGACCATCAGCGCCGAAGCATCCGTGCACGGCATCGGGCTCTTCCAGGTGCGATGCACCGAGGATGACGGACGCATCAGCATCCTCGCCGCGAACGATGTCGACTCCTCGTCAGCGCCGGATCCAGGAGGAGCCGTGGGACGTCGGGCGCTGCAGGAAGCCATCAGCGACCTACCAGGAGGAAGCATCGTCTGGCGTGGCCTCACGGACGGACGCATCGTCGGTGAGTCCGAAACGATCCCCGTATTCGCCGTCGAATTCGCATTCTCGTCATCGATCCTGCAACCGGAAAGGGTTGCACGGTAGCCTGCGGCGGTGACCGAGCCCACGACAGAAACCAGGGAGATCAGCGTTCTCGTCTGCGAAGACGCCGAACTCCAGATGAACACATTCAAGGAGGCCGTCGCCGGCACCTTCGAGGGTGTCACCATCAGCCAGTACGGATTCACGGCGATGTCCGTCGCCGACGCCGTGCAGCGGGCAACGCGAGCATCCGTGGACATCGTCCTCATTGACGACCACCTCCCGAGAGCACACGGTCAGAGCCCGGAGTACACGGGTGTAGAGACCGCAATGCGCATCGCGTTGACACATGACAAAAAGGGGACGAGGTGCCCGAGACTCGTCCTTTGGACCCGTGATCCTTCGCCCGTCCGCTGTTGCGGTTTCATGCTCTGCGGTGATCACGTGCTCCCCAAGGAGATGTCGGTCGAAGCAACCCGGCGCCGCCTTCTCGCCGTGATAGAGGGCGAGCGCTGGAAGCGCCCACCGCTACCCGACGGAGTCTCTCCGGCGGACACCGACCTCATCCCCTACATCCAGGCGGGGTGGACGACCTTGGAGATCGCGGATGCAACCGGCCGCACGGAAGACTCCGTGGACTCGGCGCGTAAACGTCTGGCCAATGCCCTCGGGGTGCCAGCCGGTGCAGGGCGTGCCGTACGGATTCCACAGGCAGCGACAGCTATCGGAATCGGATGGGTCTCTCTCGGGGACCGCGACCTCCTGACCAGCCTGCAGGCCGAGTACGGCCTCCCCAAACGGAGTCGTCCGGTCGCGCGCTGAGAATAGGATCCGCCTCTGCCCGAGGGTCGTGACCTTCCCGTCCGTTGACGCCACCTACAGGTGGCGGCGCTTCCAGTGGTGGGGTGTGATCGGGCTTACCTCCCGATCACACCGTTCGACTTCCGAGGTTACCTCGAAAGGAGAGCGCCCCGCGTGTGAGGCCCGCCGTGCGTCATACGTCAGACGCGAGCACTGTCAGCCCTTGCACCACCACGGACACGCCTTGTGGTTACCCTCTTTGCAGTGGGCACACTTGGAGCCTCTCTCAGTTTCACATGCACAAGCCATACCAACTCCTTCTGTCGTGTTCACTCGTATCAATCGATTCGCACCGCAGGTACATCAGTCTATCACCCCCCCGACCCGACTACATAGACGAATCACCGCGGCACCACGAACACAGGCACGACTGGTGGTCACGAACATGCCGTCGGCGCCATTTCTCCGCGCATAACGATGCGGCGAGTGCCCACACATCGCATCTCGATTCATGCAGATACTACGTGACCTTCCTCTAACGCCAATAGCCACTATCATCGGTGCCTTGCAAGCGGCCATCCGCAACCGAACGGGTCTGAGCCACACACACCCAGCGCCTTCTGCAAGCACAACCAAAGGACTCACATGGGTTTCTTCTTGAAACGTAAGTCAGCACCCACGTTGCCCGTGACACAGAGCGACCTGGCACGTCTCGGCTCCACCGGATTCGGGGGGGAGTCGCCCTTCCCCCCAGGACTCGCGCCGATCATGACGGAGCTCGACCAGATCGCGCTTCGCTGCATCGAACTGTACGGAGCCCACTCGATGCTAGGCACACCGGACTGGGATCGGGCATGTACATCGCTGATCGGAGAGTTGGATCAACTCGTCGACGATGACCCATGGGCGGGTATCGGAGCGCTATGCGCATCGGAGAACCTGGTCACCAACCGGGAGCTCCCGGCCTATGTGTCGCTCCTTGAAATGGGCCTGACCTTTCTTCGCACCGATGGTGTCGCGCTCGCCGCACTTCCCCAGAGTTGGGTCACCCACTACACGAAGAAGAACACGTTCACCTCGTGGCCCGGGAGTATGGACTACCTACCACCCGAGCAGGTCGGCGATCCCGGCGTGAATCTGGCTATCCCCAACGTCGGGGATTCGGTTGTCCTGGCGCGTACGCACTTCAGCGGATTCGAGCGCGAACTTTGCGCCGAACGCCGCGAGACCGACCGCATCGTGGCCGTCTTGGAGGGCGCCACTCCCGAGAGAACCTCACAGCGGTGGGACTGGACGCTTGCCGACGGGCCCGTTCAAGGGAGCAACGACTACACCTTCTGCATGGCATTCGGAGACGCCGTGGGGTTCCCACCCACAATCTGGTGTGACCCGCGCATCGCATCGTTCTTCCCACGGCGTCCACGGACCCGGCAGCAGATGCGGGAGATCGCACGCGCACAACCGGCCGACGGCGGGATCTGACAGCGTACGTCGGTATCAACGCATAGTGCGGAATCAACGGGCCATTCCAGTTCTCGTATGGCGGGCGGTTTCGGATGCGGGGGGTGACGGCTTGGCGGCTCCTCCGATTGTCTCCACCGTCTCCTCGCGCAACGGCAACCGCGGGTCCTCCAGATTGGCCTCCTGCACCAACCCCACCTGTCCGCTGCCTGGTCTCTGCGAGCAAATTCGCCCTGAAGAATGGGTGCCCTCAGCCTTTCCATGAATAGCTTCTCGACTAACCTACGGTCGCTTGATCGCGCCGAAGCTACATTGGACGGACTAGCGGATCCATGCGGCCGGATGTTGCCAAGCGCAGGCGCGCGATGCTGTGCCAGCACAGCATTTCCGCCGCGACGTCATCGCGGTTAAGCCAAAGATCCCAAATGTTCCCGGGGCCCTGCCATTGACTCAGCAAGACGCAGGCCGCACCGCCGAGACTCTTGGCGGCTTCCCGCACGGCTCCACTCGCTTGTTGCGCGCCCAAGGCCTCGTCTGTCGCGCCCATCAGACGCATCGCGTCATCTGCTACCTGTGGATCCTTGCTTTCCACGAGCAGATCGACGACGACCATAGAACCACACTGTCGGCAGTCGTCCGGGCTTTCGAGCCGATGGAATACGCACTGCATAGCTTCTTCCAGACCCGAGCCTTCTCCGAATGGCATGCCGAGCCTGTCCGGAGTTGCGAAAATACGCAGGTCGTCGATGAGATCGTGGAGACGTTGCAGTTGCGCATCTCCGGTTGGGGACGCTGCCGTTGGATCAGCGACCTCCGATCCATTGCGACTCACGTGCACGGCCTCACGAAGACCGTTCGAGAATGACTCGGCTTGCTCAGGACTTGCAAAGTACGCGGTAGCCGGACTTCCGGTGGCGGTCTCAAAGTAAGCCTCCCAAGTCGGTCCGACTCCTCGAAGGGGGCGAAACCCAGTGTTCACGACATCAGTGAGTTCAACTGTCACCGTCGGCTTTGACTTGCCGAAGATCTTGTCCTTCGCCACGAGTAGCCGTTGACTTGTAATAAGCAGCATAGGTGCCTGAAGATCGTGCGACCTGTGTTTGAACATCAGCGACCACGCCCCTACCAAGGGTTCCTCACTATGGCGCAGCGACTGCACCAAAGCCGCGATGACCTTCGGGCTCGGCTGCGCACCCTCGACTTCCCTGTAGGCCATATGTGTCGTTCCTCGAAGTGCTGATTGTCGACGCCGACGCCGCCGGTTTGCGTACGCCTCTACGGTCGCCGCCTAAGAAGGCGACCAACTAGCTTGAGGCTACTCCATCGCGAAGCGTTAGGCAATGCGATAGCCGGTACGAGCAACGCAACCACACATTGAGTTCTTCGTTCCCGGTGCCGTCGCACACGAAGAGAAACTGCTCGCGCGTAGCCCGCCGGTAGCAACAGCTACTCGCAGGCGTTTCGCTATTCACACTCGACACGAACTCGACCGACAACGATGTGCCACGGTACACATGACGAGTAGCACTTCATATCGTTCGTCTGTCATAATTGGTCGTCGCTGCCGCAAAGAACGTCCGCAGGCATTCGGTCGGTGGACAACACGTAGAAACGAATGCTCATGGGACTATTCCGCCGAAAGCACGCCGATCGCGCTCGGACAGAGGGCGCATCAGCAGTTCGCGCGACTCTGACCAAAGCGGATTGCCGGTCCGCGCTGGAAGCGCTCGATGAGGTCGGCGCCGTTATGAACCAGGGCGACGCCCAGATCCGCGCCGCACTCACCCGCCTGGGACGACTCGCAAGCAGCTCAGATATTCCGGCCACGACCGGCGTCCCCTGGGCATGGCTCGCCGCCGCGTGCCGCACCACGACAAGTGGATCACCGACCGAGCGCATCGCGCCACACTCGATCGCTCTGTGCGATTGGTGGCGCCGAATCTCTCCGAGCCTGACGCCGTTGGACTACCACGACCTGGGCTTCTCCGGACTATCGGATGAGGCACACGGCGAGATCCTGGCCGCGGCACTGCCCGTACTGGAACACATGGGAGGCGTAGGACTCGACCAGTTTGCCGGTACCGGGCTGATGTCCACGGGCCAGCTGAAAGGCTTCGGCATCGGAGCGCTTGTCGACCTCGTCTCACGGGGCGTTCATGTCGACGACCGAGCCCGGGCCTTTGCCGCCCGGCCGAATGCCCTCATTGATCCGGCGCTGCTCTCGTCTCTTGCAGCGTACGCTCGAGGTGAGTTCGCGCCGCTCGACCCTGACATCGTTCCCGCCCTGGAGGCGGAGCTCGAGGTCGCCAAGCGATTCGCGCACTTCGGCGACGACTTTGTCAAGGCCCTCGTCGGAGCGGCCTCGACGCCCAGTTGGCACGCGGTCGGGGCGGAGCGCGCGCTTCTCACTGTGACACCGATCGGGGGGACGAGCGAGTCCCTGCGTCCTCTTCTCGATGCGGCGGTCGCGCACCTTCGCGCCCGGCTCATTCCGCCGATAATGCTAAGCGGGGTCGAGTGGAACCGTTGGCTCGATATCCGCGCCGAACGCGAGAGCCGGAACGAACCCACGGATTGGTGGGTGCCCGCCGCCGAGCCGCAACCCGGCTCTCACGACCTACGCCCGCTATCCGACGGCGAGTCGCGCCATGTCCTCACGCTCGACCACAGTCCCGAGTCCAACATGTACTTCGTTCGCCGAGACGGGGACAAGTACATCTGGGAGAACGATCGGCCGTGGAGCATCGACGACCCGAGACGCGTTCGAAGCGAGACTTCTCGGTCGTCGAGCCTGTGGGCCCTCTACTTGGAGATGGGACGCAGCCTGGGAATGCGGCCAGCCTGGACAACGGAGGACTTCGCGCCGTTCGATGGACTGCCTCGCCCGGATCTCTCGGCGTGATGCCCAAAAAGGGCGACCCGAAGCCGCCCGCCAGCGCGTTCGCCCGAGAGAGACGGGCAACGGTGCTCGGAAGGGTGTCGTACACCACGGCATCCGCACGGTGGATCGTGCGCGCCACCGACAGCCAATCTCGGATACCTCGCGTGAGCCAACACGGAGAGAACGGTCACCTCCGCGAATGTCGGCCGGCACCGAACACTGACGGATCAACTGTAGCCGGGAAGCAATGAGACCTAACTCTCCTGAGATCAAAACCGTCACGCACGGTGGACGACGGGTGGCGGGACTGCAGCTCACGGAGCTTCGTGCGGATCGACGGCTGGAGTGGGCGTCGGTGCAGCGCGACATCGTCGCCTTCGTGATCGGGCTGGAGGGCTTCACCGATGCATCGGTCGTATTCCAGCTCGTCGGCCGGCCAGTGCCCGACGTCCCCGAAAGAGGGACCGTCGCAATCAACCTCCTGGCCGTCGTCGATGACACGCCGGATGCGACAGAACGCCTGAACATCGTCACAGAGGACCTGCTCGACCTGAGCACCGTCGCCCCGACGCGATGGACCTTCGAGCCGATCGATGACGACGCGGGACTGAAGAACGCGGTCTCACCTGTTCCGACGACCCACACAGCCGAGATCGCGCGGAGCGAACATCCACTCTGGAATGACGATGCCTGGGCGGAAGCCGGGTTTCGTCCGCAGTCTCGCCAGATCCCCGCCCTTTGGGCGATGTGGCACCTCAGCCCACCGACGACTCCTGATCTCGCACGCCTCGCGCGAGTACTCCTTGCACAGGACCACCCGGTCGCGATCCGCACCATGGTTGCGCCCACAAAGCTCACCGATGTCGAGCGACGGACCCTGGAAGAGCTGATTCAGGCGGAACGCCAGGGGCCACCGCGACGGGGACTCCACGCCGCCGCACTTCACTCGGTCGAACCGTTCCTGGTACAGCGCCAGCTGTTCGAGGTCCGCCTCACCGTCGCCAGTGGAGAGCCGCTCAGCGCCGCGCTCCTCTCGGCGCTGGGACACAGCGTCAGCGAGCCGCAGGACCCCGTCAAGGACGGCCAGATGTTGCGCGGCGGCTTCACCGTCGTGCGCGCGCGCGACGGCCGACACGACGACACGATCGCGGCAGCACACAACCTCGGGCGAGCCGACCCGCTCTCCGGCCTGGGGCCGGCCGGCCTCAGCCGACTTCGTCATCTGATGCCCGTGCGTGAAACGGCGGGGCTCGCTTGGTTGCCCGCCACCGAGGACGACTTCCCCGGCGTGGATGTGGTGAGAACCCCGGCCCTGCCGCCGGAGATCGATCGACTCCCGACGATGGGCACTCGGATCGGGCGATTGGTCGGCTTTGGCCGGCATGGCGTGCACCTCGACCCCGTGGAACGCTTCCGCCACATGTATGTATCGGGCCAGACGGGCACCGGAAAGAGCACGCTGCTCCTCAACTGCGCCCTCGACGATATCCGCCGCGGCGTCGGCGTCGTCGTCCTCGATCCCCACGGTGACCTGGTCGATGAGATCCTCGGCCGGGTACCGGATGATCGCATCGACGACGTGGTCCTCATCGATCCCGCCGACCCGGATGCAGTCGTCGGTCTCAACCTCCTGGAGGCAGAGACCCCGACCCAGTCCTCATATGTACTCACCGAGTTGTCGGAGATGTTCCAGCGTCTGTTCGACCCCCAGAACCAGGGCATCGTCGGTCCCCGCTTCCAGACGATCTTCCGCCAATGCGCGATGCTGCTCCAGCAAAGCGATATGCCGTCGTCCTTCCTGGACGTCACCACGCCGCTGGCGGATCAGGCGGTGCGACAAGAGATGCTCCAACAGGTCACGGACCCAATCCTCCTCGAATTCTGGCACGGGGAGATGACGCAGAACAAGAGCAACGAACAATGGGAGGTCATCGCCTGGGTGCGGTCCAAGTTCGAGGTCTTCCGCACGTCCCCGCTACTGCGTCGGGTGCTCGGCCAGACATCGTCCACGGTCTCGTTCACTGATGCCCTCGCATCGCAACGGATCATCCTGGTGAACCTCTCGAAGGGACTCCTCGGGGAGTACAACTCCGCGATGCTCGGGTACCTCGTCTTCATGAAGCTCTGGGCTGCCGCGCTCGAGCGGGTCGCGATCCCCGCTGATGAACGACCCGAGGTCCAGGTCTACGTCGACGAGTTCCAGAACATGACGAATCGCTCGCTGCCCGACGTGCTGTCCGAAGCACGGAAGTTCCGTCTGGGCCTGACACTGGCCAATCAGTTCTTCACGCAGATCCCCGAGGACACGCGCGATTCCCTGATGGGCAACGTAGCGACGAGGATCACGCTCCGGATGGGGCCACGCGACGCGGGGGCCTTCGCAACATGGCTGGGCGAGGACGTCGGGGCGCGAGAGGTGACCTCGCTTCCCAACTACACGGCGATCGCCGCGACGAGCGCCCGTGGCGTTCCAATCGACCCGATGGTCGTCCAGTTGAGCGCTCCTGACGACGACTACGACCGTGACCGCGCGGCCGAGGTGCGGCGTCGATCCAACGCGCGCTGGGCAACACCGATCGACGGCCTCGACCACGCCTTCTTCACGCGTTGGGCACAGGTGGACGGTTCGTTCGCACAGCGCGCCGCCGCTGCACGCGTCCCGAAGGAGCCCGAGCCCGACACCACGTTCATCGACGACTGGCTGCAGAGTGATGAGCGACGCCACGATAGGACGCCGGCTCCGACGCCGGACCCGGAATGAGCGACGACTGGTTCGACGAACAGTTCTTCCATCGGGACGTCGGGCTGGTCGGGCTGCCCGCTGAGGCCGTCGAGGAGCTTGCCACCCTCTGTCAAGAGGAACTCGAGCTACGGGTCGGGCGCGCCATCTTCGCGATGTTCACGCCCGAGCAGTTCGAGGAGTTCGAGTCACTCCAGAACGATCCGCCCGCTGCTGTCGAGTGGCTGGACCGGGTGTGCCCGCAACGACCGGAGATTGTCGCGGCTGAGATGGAGGGGATCGTCCGAGCCCTGCACAAACGTGCGCCTGAGATCCGTAAGCGGTACGGCATATGGAACCTCTTCGACGAGAGTTAAGCGGTGGTGAACTGGCCGGATGTTCCAAGGGTCTCCGCATACCGGTGGTGCCCGACACGCGACGCCACACAGAGTGGCTCTTCGCGGAGGATCTGTTCCCGCGTTACCTCAGTCTTCTCGTACCCATCGTGTGAACCTCCTCCACCCACCACCGTGGACTAGAAGCCAGAACCCACACAACCACAAGACCCACCCGACGGGTCACGCCACGGGAGATCGGGCGATCAGCGCCGCAACTCAGCACATGCTCTTTGTCCAGGACACGCAACCGGTGTCCGTGGGAGAATCGCACTTGTGAGTATCGCGGCAGACAACGGACCGTTAGGGAAGCTCCGAGTCTTCGTCAGCTACGGCCATGATGAGCATTCCGAGCTCGCCGAGAAGCTGAGGCTCGATCTTCTCGAACGCGGACATGAGGTCTGGTTCGATCAGACTGAGCTGACGGTGGGTGAGGACTGGGAGCTTCAGATCGAGACGGGCCTCGATTGGCTCGCCGAGAAACGCGATCGCGCGCGCATGATCGTGTTGATGACGCCGCATTCGGTCCGCCGACCGGATGGCTACTGTCTCAACGAGATCGCGCGGGCGGTCTCGCGTCGCATCGGCATCATCCCAGTGATGGTCGCGCAGTGCGAGCCGCCCTTGTCCATCTGCCGTATTCAGCATCTGGACATGTCGAGGTGCACTCCGGTGTCCGAGAAGGAGTCCGAGTACGCGGAGTCACTACGGGTGCTTCTCGGCGCGATCGAAGGGAAGGGGCCGGATGTTGAGGGATTCGCTGCACGGAAGGCGACCGTACTCAACCCGATCGACTTCTCCGTCGAGCTGGCAGCCCACAAGGACTTCGTAGGACGCGGGTGGATCCTGAAGGAACTCGATTCGTGGATTAGGGATCCAGACGGGAAGCCCGTGTTCACATTGGTCGCCCCACCGGGGTTCGGGAAATCGGCCCTGGCAGTCGAAGTGATACATCAGAGCGGGCACGTAACAGCGTTTCATATCTGTAACCACTCGAATCAGGAAAAGAATGACTCGAAGCGTCTCGTCATGTCGCTGGCGCATCAGATCTCGACCCAGATGCCGACCTATGACGCTGTGCTGAAGACGCTGGACCTCGACTACGTGGTCAACGAGTATGACGCAGCCACCCTCTTCGACGTTCTGCTTGCGACCCCGTGCGGGCAGATCCTGCCGCCCGGTCGGACGATGGTAATCGTGATCGACGGCCTGGACGAGGCGACGAAGGACGGCCGAAACCCCGTAGCCGAATTCGTCGCCGATCGCGCGGCGACGCTGCCCAATTGGATCCGGATTCTTGTGACGACGCGGCCGGAGCCTGAAGTGCTCGGTCCACTAGAGCCGCTGGGACTGCACCGAGTAGATCCACTCGACTTGGAGAATCGTGCGGATGTCCAGGACTACTTGAGGGCAAGAATCGGGGAGATCGATGCACCTGCGGCCGCGCATGAACACGCCGTCGATGTCGTCGCAGAACGCTCGTCAGGCGTGATGCTCTATGCGCGCTCAGCATGCGAGATGCTGCACCGTGATGGCATCTCAGAAGAGAGCCTCAACGCGCTCCCGGACGGGCTTTCCTCTCTCTACTACCGCCAGTTCTCAGCACGGTTTCCCGATGTCGACCGCTACGGCTTCTCGGTCCGACCGATCCTCAGCTTGTTGATCGCGGCGTTTCAGCCGATCGGCTTTGACCTCCTGGCCGCGAGCCAGGGCACCTCTGAAGACGAACTCTGGCAGTCGATTCTCGGGCTTGGATCACTGGTGGTCGACAACGGTGACAGTGTCACCCTTCACCACAAGACACTGCGCGACTGGCTTTCAGACCGAAGAGCTGCCCATCGCTACTTCGTCTCGGAAGATGCCGGACACCGCTTGCTGGCATCGGCCACGGCGGAGTGGAAGAAGGTCCCACGCGAGGCTCGTCAGTATCTCTTCAAGTTCGGGCCTCGCCATCTGCTCCACGAACGTGACTGGGACGGTTTGTTCCGGGTTATCCGGGAACCGCGGTTTGCCGAGGGGAGGATGCAGCTTCTCGACGACACCATTCGCGACCCGACCAAGACGGATCTGCTCTTAGACTTGGTCGAACACCTCGTGGATTCCGACGAATCGGGGCTGCTGGATGTCCTCATCGACCGTCTTCATGTCGCTGTCGAACTCGGGTTGTGGCATTCAGTGATGCCGATCGTCGATGAGGTCATGCTTGACCTGACGTCCGGTCAGCGGAACCGGATCGGGTTTCTTCGCGCCTGGTCGCTCCAAATGTCTGGGGATCTTGAGAGGGCTGTCGCCGCCTACGAAGACCTTGGAGACGACGTGGACGACCCAGACGGTCACATCGCGTTCAGGCGAGCTGACGCAGTACGCGAGGCCGGGAACTTCGACGAGGCATTTGAGACCTATCGGGATCTCCAATCACAGGCGGAGGCTCCGGTCCGCCTGCAAATCCTCTACGGGCAACAGTACGCAGACCTTCTGTATGTGCGCGGGCAGTACCAGGATGCGCTCGATGCTCTGAATACGGCCCTCGAGCGTGGGCACCGCGGGGCACCTGAGATGTTCGCTGAGGCACTCCGGATCCGTGGCCACATCCACCGCGTCATGCTGGATTCGCAGGAAGCTCTCGCTGACTACGCGGAAGCGCGCGAGATCTTTTCCGAGATCGGCCATCGTTCGGGAATCGCGCGCATCGAGACCAATCTCGCAGAGGTCTACGCTCTTACTGACCCCGATCGAGGAATCTGGCATGCCGAACAGGCCGCCCACCTGAACGGTGAGGTCGGCGCGAACCTAGAGGTCGGTAAGGCCATCCGAGCGAAGGGACTCGCCCTCGCCGCAAGAGGTTCCTATGGCGATTCGAGGAGCGTTCTTGATGTGGCTGAGAGTCGGCTTACCGAAGTCGGCTACGCCGCCGGAGTGTGTGAGACGCAAGCGAACAGAGTCGTCCTCCATGTGCTTGAGAAATCCATTGACGACACCCGGGATTTGATCGTCTCACTTGCTGGTCGGCTCAAGGCACTGAACGCTTATCCGTTGCTGGTTGTCCGTTCGTGCATTCTCCTTGGACGCCACGAAGCGCTCGATTCGACACTGGCGGCGATCGAGCGCACGTCGGCGGATGCCATTCAATGGCCGATCACTCGAGACGACTACGCGAATCGCCTCCTGGCGGGGCTAGGACTTTTGTGAACAACGGCCCACGGACGATTGCGCTCGTCGGTCTCGGTGCCATTTCCACTACCCATGTCGCGGCGCTGAAACTCCTACCGGATGAGTTTCACCTTGTAGCGGCTTGTGATCCCGATGTGTCGAAGCACGATCACTTAGGTTGTCGGACGTTCGCCTCCATGGAAGCGATGGCCCGCGAAACGAGACCCGACGCGATCGTCGTGGCCACGCCACCCGGCACCCACTACAAGCTAGCGCGAGAAGCGCTCGGACTCGGCGCACATGTCCTGATCGAGAAACCGGCGACTCCCACACTGGACGAGTTCGACGATCTGTGTCGAGAAGCTGACAAAGCGGACAGGGTGCTCTACTCGGCGCTACATTTCAGTTTCGGGCGTGAACTCCTTTGGTTCGTCAACCACCGTGCTTCGATCGACTCCTCATGGGGGACCGTAACCGACATCGAGTGCGGATTCTTCGATCCATACATCGAGGAGGGCGAGGTCGTCCCCCGCGCAAGGGGCTTGGAAGGCAGCTGGTCTGATAGCGGGCCGAACGCGTTGAGCGTAGTGGCAGCGTTCTGTGACCATCTGAGCATGGTCGAGTGCAGTACCGAGCGGATTGACGGCTATCCGTTGGATGTTGCGGCGAGGAGCAGAGTCTCTTTTCGAGATCGTCGAACGGGCGCACCCGGTGAGGCCCACATCGTGACCGACTGGAGGCGGGGAATCAGCCGAAAGTCCACGACACTGCACTACACGGAGTCCCGCGAACGGATCGAACTTGATCACAGTATTGAACGCGTCATCTCTCATGCCCCGGACGGAGCTACGCGAATCCTGTTTGAGTCCGACTGCCCGAACCACCACATGCTGGCGCACTACGAAGGGGTGTATAAGGATTTCGCTCGCTTCCTCCACCGTGGGCAGGACAATAGGGTGCTCGGCCGCGCGGTGGTTGATGCGACTCAGCTGTCGCGGTAGTTAGTCGCCCCGCGACGAGTAGACCGGGCATTTTCTCGGCTCGTTGAGTCACCCGTGTGGCTTCTATCAGCTACGGGTGCGATGAGATGAAGCTCCAGCAAGAAGTCCGGGCGATCGGTCCCAGCTACGGTCGTGGCTAGAGAGGTGCGCCGCTGAGACGACGTAGGCTTGCCGCCGGGCGCCAAGACCCGAGCTACGACCGAGGGAGAGGTTGCCAGGTGTTCGACATCTTCATCAGTTACGCACGCCACGATGACAGCGACGGCTGGGTCACCGGTCTGCGAGATGTGATTGTCGCGGATTTCCAGCGGTTTGAGCGGACGCCACGGATCTTCTTGGACCGCGAGGACATCCGTGACATGGACGATTGGCGGCACCGAATTCTGGTTGGCTTACGCGAATCACGGGTACTTTTGGTGTGTCTGTCGCCCGCGTACCTGAAGAGCGAGTACTGCCGGTGGGAGTGGCAGGAGTACGCGCGCCGACAGGCCCGGCTGGCGGGCGGAGGAGACACGGTCGCCGGGATCTACTGCGTCGAGATGAACGATCCGGACACCGACGACGTCACCCAGTGGCGACGCGAAGTCGAAACCATCCAGATGACCGACGTGCGCCCCTGGTTCCCACAGGGACGATCCGTGCTGGAACAGGACGCCGTCAAGGAGCGACTGTCGGCACTCGGCGAGAGCCTGTCGAAACGTCTGCAGCGCGCTCGGCTGGCACAGGATTCGCCGGGCAACCTGCAGCGATTCGATCCGTACTTCGTGGGCCGCAAACGCGAGCTGCACGCGCTGCGCGACAGCCTCAGCGCCGGCCGAGTCGGCACCGTCACCGCGCTCAGCGGCCTCGGCGGCATGGGCAAGACCGAACTCGCCGTCATCTACGCACACGGCTACCGACACGCCTACCCCGGCGGCACCTGGCAGATCGGATGCGAGGGTGCAGCCGACCTGGTCGATGTGATCGCAAGCCTCGCCTTCGAACTCAACATCAACGCACCCGACGGAACCCCAACCGACGCCCGCGCACGCATGGTACTGAGTCGCCTCAGAGAACTCGCACACACACCACGCGAGGACACCCCGGACGACAGCCCGGAACCGGCGACACTTCTCTTGCTGGACAACGTCTCGAAACAGAGCCTGTTCTCACCGGAGAGCCTGCGGATCCTGCCAGAGGAGTCCTGGCTACACGTCATTGCAACCACCCGGCTGGGTGAAACCGACGTGCAGGCCGTCGGTGCGAAACCCTACGTCAATCTGCTGACGATCACGGCTCTCGACGCCGGTGACGCACTGGAAGTGATTCGCGATCACCAGGAACCCCGCGACACCGACCGGCTGCACCCCGACTTCGTCGATGCGGACGCCGAGCAGGAAGCAGGGGAGTTGGTCAACGTACTGCAGGGCTTCACGATGGCAGTCAAACAGGCAGCCGTGTACCTCGGTGCCAACCCCGACCTACGCCCCAGTGATCTCCTCAACACCTTGCACGACCACAGTGTCACCCATCTGGACGACCTGACGTCGGAAACCCAGCGGCGCTCGGTGGGAGTGATCCTCGACCAAACCCTCGCCCAACTCACCCCGCGCTGCCTCGAAGCCCTCCAACTCGCCGCCCTCATGCCACCCGACCACATCGTCTGGCAATGGCTCGAAGAGTTCACCGCACACCTCGACGAAAACCACCCCGACGGCGAACGCTGGCCCGTCGTCCAACGCACACTCCTAGGACGCCACCTCATCACCCCCGGCGACACGCTCGAGACGGCCCGCATCCACCGTCTCATCGCCGCCCATATCACCAACAACCTCAGCCCGCCTCAGGCCGCCGACATCACCGAACGATTCGACGCCTGGGTCGTCGAAGCCGCTGATATCTGCAGTGTCCAGGGCACCCGCCTGACACAGGCGTTCGTGGAACTCCTCATTCACCGCACCCCCCACAACACGGAGCTCACGCACCAGGCCGTCTACTACGCGCAGACCCTTTCCAGCCTCATCGACCTCGACCACCAAACGCGTCTGGCAGACACCCTCCACCACCAGCTACGCGGCCTCGCCACCCGCGACGACACCAACACACAGTGGCTCCGGGACCTCGCCGTCAGCCTCAACAACGTAGGAGACATCGCCACAGCTCAAGGAGAACTGGACAGTGCACACGACGCCTACCAAGAGTCCCTCGACACCATGCGCGAACTCGTCACCCGCGACCCCACCAACACCACCCGGCTCCACGATCTCGCCCGCAGCCTCCTCAACGTCGGAGACGTCACCCGAGCACGCGGCGACCTCGACACCGCCCACACAACGTTCCAAGAGTCCCTCAACACCATGCGCGACCTCGTCACCCGCGACCCCACCAACACCCAGTGGCTCCGCGACCTCACCATCAGCCTGGACAGAGTCGGAGACGTCACCCGAGCACGCGGCGACCTCGACACCGCCCACACAACGTTCCAAGAGTCCCTCGACATCCGGCGCGACCTCGTCACTCGCGACCCCACCAACACCACCTGGCTCCACGGCCTCTCTATCAGCCTCGGAAAGGTCGGTGACATCGCGCACGAACGTGGCGACCTCGACACCACCCAAGACGCCTACAGAGAGTTCCTCAACATCATGCGCGAACTCGTCACCCGTGATCGCACCAACACACAGTGGCTTCGCGACCTCACCGTCAGCCTCAACAACGTCGGAGACGTCACCCGAGCACACGGCGACCTCGACACCGCCCAATCCATGCACGAAGAATCCCTCAACACCCGGCGCGACCTCGTCACCCGCGACCCCACCAACACAGAATGGCTCCGCGACCTCACCATCAGCCTGGACAGAGTCGGAGACGTCACCCGAGCACGCGGCGACCTCGACACCGCCCACACAATGTTCCAAGAATCCCTCGACATCCGGCGCGACCTCGTTACCCACGACCGCACCAACACCCAGTGGCTCCGCGACCTCACCATTAGCCTCGAGAGGGTAGGAGACGTCACCCGAGCATGCGGCGACCTCGACACCGCCCAATCCATGTACGAGAAATCCCTGGACATCATGCGCGACCTCGTCACCCGCGACCCCACCAACACGGAATGGCTCGGAGATCTCACCATCAGCCTTAACAACGCCGCCGATATCGCCCTAGCTCGAGGAGACCTCGACACCGCCCAAGACGCCTACCAAGAGTCCCTCGGCATCTTGCGCGACCTCGTCACCCGTGACGACACGAACACCAACTGGCTCCACGATCTTGCGTTCAACCTCGGCCGAGTCTGGAACGTCCACCACGAGAACGCACTCCTCGCAGAGGCCCGCACAATCCTCACGGAGCTTGGCGAGCGGGGCCTATTGTCGCCCGACGGCGTCGAAGTCCTCGCACAGATCAATACCATCCTCGACGCCGACTGACGCGGCCGTCACCCCGCGCGCAGGGCTCCGACGTCGAAGGTCGTCAGTAGGTGCCGGGCCGCCGTGTGCTGGCGCTTGAAGGGTCGCACCGTCACGACGATACCGTTGGTCGGGTTGGCACCCCGCACCGCATCGACGACCACACCTTTCCCCTCTAACAGTTCCTCGAACGCGGCGGTGATCTGCTTCACCGATGTCGATGTCTTCGCGATGGTCACCACCAGGACGTAGCGATGGTCGTAGATCCGCACCTGAACCCCGGAGCGCACGAACTCCGCGTAGAGATCCACCAGCCCTGACTCTTCGTACACCCGGACCGATGTCGGCACCGACGGTGTCGACCGCGGCCGAACGCCCGGAGGCCGCACAAGGCGCTCGAGCACCACGGGCAGAGGATCGCGCTCGAGATCCTCCGCGTCCACGACCTGGATCCCGTACTCCCAGCACAGACTGCGGAACTCCTGCGCGATCCGCTGAAGAGGACGAAGCAGGATGTACTGATCTCCTCCATCGCCGAGCTGCCGACGCGTGGCATACGCCTCCCGGATCTGAGTGCTCAGCGGAAGTGCCCGCTCCTCGTCCATCAGTTTGCAGTCGATGACGTGGAGCCGGCCTCGTGAGTTGACCACGACATCGACCTCCTGCACGCGGAGTATCCCGTCGTAGAGAACCGCGCTCACCGCGACGTCGTCGGCCGCCACCCCCATACCGCGCATCAGCGCCATGACGAACTGCTCGAAGACATGTCCCCCCTGGATCCGGTCCTTGGTGTCCTCGACCGCTTGCGTGAAGTGCGTGTACCAGCTCGGCGGATCGGCGAGCGCCTGAGCGGCGGCAGCCTCGACCTCGGGGTCGATCTCCGTGTGCTGCGCCCGCACCGTCCGTTCCTCATCGGCCCAGGTGACGTTCAGCAACGACGCGACCGAGAACCGCTCGATCGCACGGTCGTCGTAGCCGGCCAGTTCACGGATGGCCCCGCCCGACAACAGCTCGTACCATGGCGGCCCTTCCGCATCGCAATAGACGACCCGTACGCGCTCCGACCGGTCCGCGAGGCGGGCCGCACCCGCGAACATCAGCCGCGTGCCACCGGAGGCGACGACCAGCCAGTCGCGCTCGGCGGCCGACGCGTTGATCGGATCGACGACAGCGGCCACGACCGCAGGAGGATCGTCATCGGGAATCGGCTCGTGCCGATGCACGGCGATCCCAGGAAAACTGTCGGTGATGAAGGCCTCGAGACGGTCCTCGGGGCCACCGGGCTCGTTGTCGCCGTACGCCGTGATCAGGTGCACATCACGGACCCCCTCACCCCACTGGGCCAACGCGTCCAATTGACGCCACAGCCCTTCACTCGCAAACATCACCATGCCATCAGGCTGGCCCAGTTGATCCATGCTTTCCGTCTCCATGTCGGTAACCGCGCCAAGACGCCGTTGACCTCGGGCCAAGATTACTCGGGCGCTGCTCTGGGCCGCGCACTCAGCAGCATGTCCCCTGACGTAGGCGAAGGCATGACGGCGTCATGCCCATCCCCCCACAAGAGCGGACGGTATCCAACTCCGTGGTCCTGTCGATGTGCATTTGACGACGACCGGTGCAATACCCGATGTCCCGAGGGTTTCATCTCGATCCAGAGCGTGTCTCGTCGGGTTATCCAGACCGGACGCATCGGAGCACACGAGGCCCGACACGGGCGCGTTGGCAAGACCTTTCGAGGCAAAGCTAAACACACTCATAGGCATCATCACGCGATCATCCTGGGAGTGAGCACCGCGTACAGGACGAATCCGAAGAACGCACGCTCATTCATCGCGGACGAGAACGTACCCGCATCGCTCCGCCTCGTAGAGAGCTGCGAGGACTGTCCGGCGATCCTTCACCCGCTCGTCCTCGGCGAGGACGTCCCAGGGTATGAGCACCTGCGTCGTCATCCGGATGGGGTTCCGCACCCCGTCACTCCAACCGCTGAGCAGACGCTCGCTGCAGTAGCGACCATGCTCGAGTTCGGCCAGACGGTCGAGCGTCTTGCCGGGAGCGGTCTCGGTTCCGAGGGCGCCGGTGGGCACCGCGTGCACCGCAGACCCATGCGTGGTGCGCTGCAGACGCAACCCCTCCCTGGCGAGTTTCAACGCCAGGTCGTCAGCGACCGCGATATTCGAATCGCGCAGGTTCTGGGGCTGCCCCTCCCAGGATCTCATGGCGATGTCGTCCGGCATCTGGGTCTCGGCTTTGACATACGCCATGTGGACGGCCCGCCCGATGCGCTGGCGCTCCTCCTCATCCGGCCAGGTCGCGAAGCGGAGAAAAGAGCGGATGGTCGCTCGATCATCGATCAGGCGGACGACACCCTGATCGCCACCCGGCAGTTCCTCGTCCCAGTCGGTCTCGTCGCCAGGAAGGGGAAGCCAGCCCACCCGAACGTTCAGCGCGCGGGCAATCATGACTTCCCTGCGGGTGATGGGGCCCCCTGAACAGACGATGACGCGCACGTCGTTAAGGTCCACTCCGGAGCGCGCGATGTCCTCCCATCCCGCAATCGCCTGTTCGATCGAGCCTTCTGCTCCAACCTCACTGCGGCGGTCACGATGGTACCCGTCGTGAAAAGTCGCCCCTCGCCACGCATATCCGGCCGCGTCGAGGCCGAGTTCCTCGGCCACATCGCCGATAACACCGGGCAAACCACTCTCTGTTCCGCCGCTGACGACGACACCCTCGAACTGAGGCGCACCGAGGGCGAACGAGAGCGTCGCACGAAGCCAGTCCTTGATGTCCTTGGCGTCCTTCCGCTCGTCGAGCGACTTCGCGCCACCGGCGAACACAGCCACTGGGCCACGCATGGGATGACGATCCGAGGCCTTCCCGTCGCGGGGCAACAGGCATTCATCACGATCGTCGTGTGTCTCCGACAGGAAGGCGATCCGGACACCGAGGATCCTGCGGATCCACCCTGCCATCGGTACGTCCGGATTCCGCACTTCGGCCATGTCATTCCACAGATCGATCAGTGCCGCCCGATCCGTTGAACGACGAATGACCTCACACCACAGCATCAGGGCAGCCTCATCGTGCGCACCGTCGGTGAGCAGACACTGAGCAATGCGGGAACGCGCATCCACCCGATCGATGGAGAGATCAATGGAGGCATCCTCCAAGAGGTCGGGAAGACCCGGGTTGATCGCTTCGACTACCGCTCGGGCACCGGCCCGGAAATGGACGAACTCGCGGGTAACCGCCGCCGTTCTGAGAAGGTCGATCCCCTTGAGCTCCTGGCCCTCATTCTCCTCTCGAAGGCGCTCATCAATGGGCTGCCTTCTCAACAGGTCGAGGTCCGCGGAGGTCTCCTCGATGTCGACCGGCCCCTCCGATATCCGGCCGGCGAACCCGTGGATCCGCGAGCCGACCCAGTGGAGATCCACCGAATCGCCGAGGCACCCCTTCAGCCCACCGACGATGGTCTCGACCCCCGCGACCTCATCCCCGGCCACCACAAGGTGCATGGGTTCCCGCCAGGCGGCGATCCTCCGACGGATCGCCGACGGAAGACCATCCTGGTCGACCTCACAGGGTGCGGCCTCCACCTCCGGAATGCCCAAAGCACCCTCGTACAACGGACGCAGCCGATCGACGAACGCTTCGGCATCCGGCGCCATCACCGTGACAATCCTCCACCCCTGTCCTTCCTCCTTCCGTCGGCGCGACCGAGTCACCCGCAGAGCCTCAAAGATCAGGGCGCGAGTGAATGGTCCGGCGCCGACGATCAGAAGACGCTTTCCGTCGCATTTGCCTACCGACGAATGGAGCTTCGCCGCCGCGATCACCTCGGCTCGACACGCGACCACGGTTCGCGACTCGCCGTTGGATGATTCGTCGTTGGATCCACACACGACGGCGGATCGCGGCTCCTCGTTCGTCACCATCTCGGCAAGCGCACGATCCGCCAGACAGACATACACGGGGATGGCGTGCGGACCGACCGCGCGAGATCCGACATCCCGCATACACCATCCCTGAAACGGGACGTACGCCTGGGTTCCCGGACGGGCTGCCAGTAGAGAATCCGCCACGTCGATGCTGAGTTCGTCGTCCCCGGTGGCAACCACAACGTTCTCAGCCCGGTGGGCAGCGGCGCGGGCCCGGATATCAGAGGCGAGCAACTCGACGGACACCGTCCTCACACCCTCACGACGAAGCGCGGCCAGGATCTGCGGATCACCACCGTCATCGGCGACAACAACCTTCCGCTCAGCCACCTCATGGCGGGCGAGTGCCACAGCGAACGGACTCAATCCGATGATGAGCAGGTGACCGCGCGAGAGGCGTGTCCACAGGTTGCGTACCCGCTCGGAGAAAGTGGCGACCAATCCACCCACGAGAAGGATGGGCGCAAGAAGTCCCGCCAACAACAGGAGCCAGGGAGTCCCTACGCCGTCCGGCACCGCCATCCCCGCAAAGAACAGCGTGAACACCCGGTACAGGATTCCCCGGAACCCCGGTTCCTGCCCCGCGGGCCAGTCCACCTGGAGGTATCCGATGACGCCCACCACGGACACGACCAGTACCGCCATGAGCAGGGCCACGTACTCCGGGGAGCGGCGCCACCACGATCGAGATCGTCCTTCACCGCGAGATGTCATCAGCTATCCAGACTCCGAGCACGCACAGTTACCGATCGCCGGAGAAGATAATGGACGCGCACGACCCAGATCACCGGTGCTCAATCGATTCGTGCGTCTCCCGCACAGACGATTCCACACCGCGTGTGGGGCATCGGCACTGGGCTACTCTCGGACTATCACGATGCAGGGGGAATCCTGAACGATCATCTCCGGAGTTGCGCGGAGGCCGGGATTCCGGCAGGAACCGTCAGCGGTGGTACGTAGGGTCGAACTGACAACGCGACACCACCCGTGACATTGACACCCTTGCCGGGCGACGTCCCAGTGGTGCCACCGGAACATCAACGGATCACCAGTAGCATCACGAATGGCCGTCGCAGCGGCGGCCGCAACCCGTACTCATCACCCACAGCAAGGCTACACGTGACCATTCCCCCACCTGCCTTCGGATGTTCTCCGTCCCACGATCAGATCGTGGAGGACATATCCCGCTGGTTGGCAGCACCCGCTCTCCACGAACTCCTGACGCGGTTCGGAGGGCCGACCCCGGCTAACGTCGACGATCTCGATCACGTCGCCGAATGGGCCGCGACGCACTGGGATTTCCGGTCCGGCAGAGAGCGGAACCTGGTCCACGCGAGTGAGGTTGCAGCCGGAGATGAGGAACTCATCGTCGCGTGCGCCGACGAACTCGGCTTGGTCACCCCGAGGAAACCCGAGCGCGACTCCTACGACGCGATCGCCATGCTGGGAGGACTGATCCGTGCGTGCGTCTGGCGACCAGAATATGCGGCCCATCTGGTCGCCCAGGGCGTACGCGCCAATAGCGTCGCCGCCATCTCGGGCTTCCGCACCCTCAACGATGCCGAGACCGTGATGCTCCCCGCGTTCGGGCTGAACGGCGTGACGGAAGAACACCAGGTGATGGAAGGCGCGCTGCGGACGGCGTTCGGGATCGACACCATGGACGACCGGATTCCCCTGGATGAGACGCTGCCGCCGAATCTGCGGCACTACGTGCGCACCGGACAGAGTTCGTCCGGAGTGCCCGCGATGATGGTCGTCGCACCGTCGACCGATCCTTCCCGCCGCGCGAACACTCCGGACGGATACACGTACTGGTCGACTGAGGTCGCACATCTGCGCCCCGGTGACCGCGTGCTCCTCGTCACGACCCAGATCTACCTGCCGTTCCAACATGCCGATGCCATCCGCATTCTGGGACTCACACAGGGATGCATCATCGAAACCGTCGGTGTCGACCGCGACGCGGTGGACGACCGCGGCCACGACCAACCGTTCACGGGGGTCAACTACCTGCAGGAGATCAACTCGACCCTGAGGTCGTACCGAGGACTCATCGCCGTCGTCGAAGGCCAGAACCTCTGATGCCCCTGCCGTCCTACCACGACGTCTTCATCTCGTACGCCAGCGAGGACCTCCACACGGCGACCCGGTTGCGGGATGCCCTAGACGTGCACGACTGCTCCGTGTGGCTCGACAAGGTCGAGATCAGAGATCTTGACCCCATAACCGAACGTCTGGAGAACGGCGTCAATCGCAGCCTGCTGACGGTGGTGTTGGTGTCAGCGAGCCAGATGTCCTCCCGCGTGTGCCGATGGGAGATACTCCGATCCCTTGCACTAGGCGACGCGCGCGGGTACGACCGGATCGATCTCGTCCAGATCGATGACGCGCTGGCCGACATGTCGCCATCACCGCGTCGCCGTCGATCCATCGATCTGCGCACGACAGCCGTCGATGACGCGGCAGCGGCTTTGTTCGAACGCGTCAAGGAGGCCCGCGCACTCGACACGGACGCGTGGGGTGAGGAGGACGCGATTGATACGACGGTGAAACGCGGGATTCCTGGAGGCTCTGGGCACCGCTACTTCGGCCGTCTCCCCGAGCTCCAGGCGATCTACGACAGCCTCTGCGGCCCATGGCGGCACATGGATCGAGGGCACATCTCGCGCCACGATGCCTGCGTCGTCCAGGGCATGGGAGGCGTCGGCAAGAGCATCCTGGCCACGTTCTTCGCAGAGCAGTTCGCCCGGTCCTTCTCCGGTGGCGTCGTCTGGCTGGGTGCCGGCGGCGACCAGGTCGACAACGATGCGGCCTCCCTTGAGGCGAAGGACGAGACGTTCCTCCGCCTGGGTGACGCGGTCCTGGAATGCGCATCCGAGCCACCCGTCATCGTCATCCCGACGGAAGCGGTGCCCATCGAACCACGCAAACGATGGCGTCATCTGTGCCAGGAGGTTGTACCCGAGTTCGGCCAGGGACAACGAACACTCCTCATCATCGATGACCTGCCGAGGGGCATCGATGCGAAGGACGTCTGCCCGGACGCCGAGAACGTCGCGGTCCTGATCACCGCACGGGATGCCGTACACGCCGCTCAGGGCATCCACCTGGTGAAACTCGAGCCGTTCGATATCGATGAGGGTGTGCTCTTCCTCGCGGACGCACTCGACCCGACGCGCTCGATCAGGCGTGCCGGCGGTGATCCATTCGATGGAGAGGCGAAGCAGGCCCGTGCTCTGGTGGAAGCCGTCGGAAGTCATCCCCTCGCGCTGGATCTCCTCGCCGTTCGCATCATCGAGCAGAGGGACCGGATCGCGGATCTGCTCCACGAGATCGAGGCCCAGGCAGAGAGGTTCCTTGACCTTCCCGCATACGCCGCCGACCTGCCGACCCAACACACACCGAGTATCCTCGCAACGGTGAGCGGGTCGCTCCGAAGTCTTCACTCGACCGACGCTGCCGGGGTGGTCCTGCCCATGTTGCGGGCGATGATGGTTCTGCCCGCCGGTCAGGCGATCCCGCATGACCTGATGGAGAGAGTGGCCGGACACGACGCCCGAAGTGGCGCACACGTGCTGCATGACCGGTCGGTCGCCAAACTGGATCACGATGGCATCCGATTCCACGCCCTCACCCGTGGAGTGGCGCGGATCCTTTGGGACCAGCAGAGTGAGCCCTTCGGAAGCTGCCGCGAGATGGAACCGGGTCTCTCACTCACGATCGCAACCTGGTTACATGAGACGGCAGAGGAGGAGGGCCTGACGCCCACGGCACTTCGACTCGCCCGCGAGCTCATCGACGTGATCGACGACGTCACCGTCACGTTTCCCGACGCCGTCGGGCCCGATCAGCGTCGGCAGCGCAGCGAAGCATGGTTGCGACTCGCCCGTGAACGCAACCGCACCCCCGCCCCTCTCACCGACAAGGATCCGGAGGCCGCTGAGCAATGGGCCAAGGATCTGGAGGCCGCTGAGCAATGGGCAGAGGAGGCGAAGCGCGACCTCCCCAAGGGCCGGCCGGATCTGGAGGGAATGCAGTGGTGGCGAGCGGAGGCGATGCAGGCCCTCCTCCGCTCAAAGCTCAACGAGCAACGCATCAAGAAAGGAGATGCCGAGGCACGGAAGCATGTACTGGTCATCCTCGAACGCTTGATCCGATCGGCCGAGGTGCGTGAGGAGTACGCAGAAGTGCTCCTCGCAGACCCCGCGATCGACGAAGCGTCACGGGATTGGATCGCCGTCAACCGCATGGCGGCGAAAGGGAACCTTCCCGGTCGATACCTCGACATCGCGAAACTCCACGCTGATGACGGAGCCAGCGACGACACGGTCGGGGAATATCTCGACCTCATGGAGCTGACGCATCACGAGCTGATCGTACTCCGGGAGGCGCACACGAATCCTCGGATCGCCGACCTGGCAAGCAACCACGAAGGTCTCGGGTCGGTGGCCTATCATCGCGCCGTCCTACTCACCGAGTCCGGCTCGGCCAAGACCCAGCACCTTCGATCCGCCCTTGCCCCGCTGATCGAGAGCATCCAACTGCGAACGAGCGTGAAGAACCTGCAGGACGAGGTCGACATCTCGAAGTCGCTGCGGCTGCTACTCAAGGTCACGGTCGCGATCGCGGCGCTCGACGGCGGACCGCAAGAGGCTCAATCACTCCTCACCGACCACCACGCCACCGCCGCTTCCGAGGTGAGCGCGTTGGAGCCCGGCGACTACCGCGGCGGACCGGGGTCGGCCGAACAGGCAACCCGTGACCAGACAGCGGCGGGACGCTACCGAGACGCCCAGGCCCGGTCGATCCTGGACGCCGGCGACGTGACCGCACCGGACATCGCTGGCCTGATCGGAGCGTGCGTCAGGTGGCTTGTTGTCGCGGATGAGCGCACAGCCGATCCGGAGGGCCGACAGGCACGCCGTGTGACCGTGGACGACGTTGCCAAGGCCCTGTTCGACATCGACAACGAGATCGCGCGGATGATGGACACGATGGCGTAGGCTGGCGCTTGGAGGGCGCGGCGTCGCTGGCCAGTATCGGACGATTCAGAGCCGATCCTCACATAGGAACGGCAGAGCATCTGGGGCGGTTCACGTCCACCCAACTCAGTCAACCACGCTCACCGCCGACCGAGCGTTCCGCTCCGACGCGGCCCGTTCACCATCAGTCACCTCAAGAGGCACGGCAGATAGAAGAAGCATACCCGCACGAAGGCGAAGCCCTTTGTGCGTCACATCACTCGTTATAATCACGCTGACTGAAACCGTTAGACCTTTGACCCTTTAATCCCCTGGAACCGGTGGTGAAGAAATGGCCTGCCCATGTGTTGCCGCTCGCGGCTCTCAGTGCAAGTGGTGTAAGGAGGCCCAGACAGCGGGTAAGCCCCCGTCGCAGCACAACTGCCAATGGGGGCGCTGCACGTAGCGCAAAGCCCGTTCTGGACAGGGCTTTGGGACACCGACAGCAGGATCTGGTTCGTGCGGCGCAGCTCGGCGTTCTTCCGTCGGGGCCGACGTATCTTCACATAGCATCCGACGACACACCATCGACTACTCCTGCGCTACCTCGGACCGCATATCCAGTTGTGCAACGTCGCTTCCGCGACGCCCCACCGGATCGTCCGCTCCAGAAATGACTCTGAGCACTTCCTCGGCATCATCCAATCTGCCCGTATCAAGAACTGGAAACGAAACTCAGGACGCTTCGGTGAACCCCCTTCGCCCACCTGCGTGGGCTCTAGAACTCGCACGACCACCGGACCCACCCCTTGAAGCACGCCGACTCAGCGCACGTATTCACCCGCGACGATCGCCGACGACTTCAGTAGCACAACGAAAGTATCGCCTGCAATAAGGAGAATGAGTATGGGCCTCTTCCGACGTCAGCCGAAAACACACGGATCAGAAGATCCTTCCACAGGCCACCCCGGCGCGCTCGATTCCGGACGCCGCTTCTCGAGTCTGCTCCCTCTTGGTGATGCCGTCAGCACAGTGCAGCAGTTGATCGCCTCCTACGGGTGCGGGCCCATCGCGTCGGCAGAGTTCACATGGCACGGCCCACCGGACGAAGCCCCGGTTGAGGTGTTTGTCGCCGACATCACCGGCGCGTCCCATCCAGGTGACTATCTCGTCATCAGCTTCCGGGCCGACGGGGGCAGCACCGAGATCGGAGTCTTCCCCGAAGGATCCGGCGACGATCGGCTAGCCATCCCATTCGCCGGCAACCTCAAGATGCTCGACAGATCCCTGAGTTCAACCGGGACCGTTCCCGGTGGCCAGCTCTCAGTTGCCTCGCCGCTGCTGGGCGGCTAGGTTCGTCGGGCATCGCACACCGAGAGTCCGGATCATTCGCCTGCTGATTCGGGTCTCATCGATTTCAGCACCGTCGGCTACGAAGCCGCCTGGAACACCGAGCCCTGATGGCGCCACCAGTCTGCGAGCCATGGAAGCGCACCTGGCCGTTGCATCAGCACGAACCGGCGATCCGGTTCGAGGCGCCACGCCACGAATGCGATCCCCTGGCTACTCCAGCACGCGACGTCCCCAAGGATCACAGACGGATTGTCATCTCGATACCACGCCCCCAGGTGCGATCCCTTTTCGCAGGTTGTGCCACCCCAGCTACGGCGATCAGCACCCGTCACCTCACGGAACTCGGCATCCGCGAGCCTCTGCGTCCGAAACTCGGACATCACAGCGGATGTGGCCCCGTGCACGCACCGGACGCGGAGCTTCATCCAAGCGGTTGACCGCGGCGATGGCTTCGGAGCGGGCTGGCACTTCCACTCCGACCCGGTGATCCCCTGAGCAACCTCTCGTGACTGCTGGGCAAAGTCACGATGCTCGGCGGCCTTCGCCCGTGAGGCGACGATCCACCCGAAGCCGACAGCCACCAACAGCGCCACAGCGACCGTCGCCGACATCGCATCGGAGCGCATTCTCGCCCCCGTTCGCTCCTGAGCCCGAACATCCAGCGGAAGAACCCTTCGTGCGGTGAGGCAGAGGAGGTGAGCGATGGCCGCGGCACACAGTGCCCATCCGGCGGTGGTCCCCGCCACATTTCGAATACCCCCGGCGACGATGGCGGGAGCGGCGAACGCGGCGATCGCCGCCAACGCCACGGTTCGGCGGTGCCACGGCGGAACTGGACGGGCAAACCCACGCCAGAGCCCATTCACGGAGGTAGCAATGCTGAAGATGATCTCCGATACCAGGCCAATAGCGACTGCAGCTACAAGATACGGCCAGAGGCGCAAGGCCGCGAGACCGAAAACCGATGCCGGATCAGTTGACGTCCAAAGAGGTCCGGCAACCGTCGTGATGTACGCGGCGAGTCCGCCCAGAAACCCCCAGGCGAGTATCCCTCGTAAGCTCGCGCCGAGTGCCCCTCCAAGAGCCGCCCTCGCGCGTTGACGCTCTTCACGACGCGCCCGTTCCGCCTGCTGACGTCGCTGATCCGCCTCCTGCTGGGCATCTCGGTGAAGAAGTCGGATGACGATGTCACGCGCCGGGCTTGGTGCGCTGCCCGAGGGCCGGGCAGCCGTCTGGAACCACGCGACGTCGCGCACCGCCCCATCACTTCGGGCGATCTCCCCGTCCGCGGCGACGCGCTGACGGGCCTCGTCATCGAGCAGAAGATGAAGAATCTGCGCGCACATGGTGTTGCGTTGGGCAGCATCGAGATCACGTGCGCCCTCAAGTCGCGTCGCGTGGCTTTGCAACTGTGCCTGTATCCAGTCCCAGTTACGCGCCCACTGCGCCTCGAGGGCGGCCCAGCCCTCGCGAGCCGCCGAACCATCGTCGTACAGGGTGAGCGCACCATGTTCGAGAATGCCCGCCGTGATCTCGGCCGCCCGGGCATCGCCGGACGCTCCGTTCGCCGCGAGTCGTCGAAGCCCACCCTCGGCGAGATCGACCCCGTCGAAGACCGGCTCCGTCTCGGGATCCATCGCGATGCGCAGACGGAGGAGCCGGTCGGTCGGTGTGCCCTCACCGGCCTGCAGAACCTCCAGCGCCCCGGGAAGACCGGCCGTTCTGAGGAAGTCGGCCAGTTGCCGATGCTGGCGACGATGCGCGGCGTCGTTGGCGACGACTCCGAGCGCCTCATCCCAGTGGTGTCCCATGACACCGGCGAGTCGCACCGGATCACGGTACTGAAGGATCTCGTCGCCGTCTGGCGCCGCAAAGCTGACGGGCATGATCGTGGTGGACGCCTCGGTCGGTGCTGTCCGACGAATACGGGGGGCGCCGCCCTCCATCCACTCGGTGACCTCATGGAGGCCCCATCGGTGCTCCGAACTACGGGTCGTCAGACCTCCACACAGGTCGCGCCAACGCCCCTCCTCGACCTCGTCGACCGGCACGTCGTTGGTCGCGAGGAACGCACCGATCACCTGCTCCTCGCGTGCCGTGCCATCGCTGGCCGACGGTGCGAGCGGATGCCGACCGGTCAACATCTCGATGATCATGATGCCCAGAGACCACCAGTCGAGCGCAGGACTGACCGCCCCGAATGCGGCCTCAGGCGCCGCGTAGAGGACCGTGCGCGACGCAGTCGCCGCGAAGACCTTGCTCTCAGCTCCCATTGACCGAGAAAGACCGAAATCGGTAAGCACCAGATCGAACGTCGGTCGGAGAGAGCGAACCAAGACGTTCGCCGGTTTGAGGTCACGATGCGTGATGCGAAGTGAGTCGTCGTGGAGGTGAGCGAGGGCGGGGACGATCTCGTCCAGAATCGCGCGGACCCGCTCCTGGCTCAGCTTGGGCCCCTCGTGATCGATGAGGTCCCTCAGCGACCCATGCGCACAGAACTCGAGCACCTCGTACCAGCGGCCGTCCGACATGCCGCGGTCGATGACGTCGACGACGTGGGCACGATTCGCGGCGTCGAGCGTGTCGAGGACACCCTGCGGTGGAGGGGTGCGCTGGAAGCGATACACCTTGACGGCCACCTGGCGACCACTCGTACGGTGCTCTGCGACCAGCACATCGGCCTCCGCCCCCTGCGTGGGGATCTCTCTCAGGATCCGATAGTCGGCCCGCAACGCGGAGGGGAGGTTGACGATCGTGTGGAAGGCATCACCATCCACTCCGTCACTCCCGACACCGCCGGTGGACGCATCAAGAGCGGTCGAATCAGGTGAGCGATCATCGGCGTGATCCAACCGCGTGCCGTCCGACGACGCGGCTGTCGTCCCCGGATCCAGCGTCGTCGAATCGGAGCCATCGGCCGAGCTCGTCGATCCGGCGGAGGGATCGAGAGTGGTCGAATCACCACCCGCGTCTCCACCGTCGCCATCCAACCGGGTCAGATCCGGGTCACGCCGATCGTCGTCACTCACCAGCCGCTCCTTCGAGATGAACCATCACCACTGTCACGTTGTCCGGAGCCCCCGCGCGCAGCGCTTCGTCGACGAGGATCCGGACGGCCTGCACATCCGCACCGGCGTCACGGACGATCTGCGCGATCTGAGCGCGGGACAGCGCCGCCTCGAGCCCGTCGCTGCAGACGAGAAGGCGGAGACCAGGCTCGGTCGGGCACCGGCCGACATGAGGCTGCGGCAGCACCGCGCGATCCGCGCCGCCGACGACCTGGGTGACGACCGACGATCGCGCCTCCGGGTCGACTCCGGGTGGGCGCGGCGGATGATCGTCGATGCTGAGCTGAAACAGTTCGTCGGAACCGAGATCGAAGACCGCCGAATCACCCACGTTCGCGTAGAGGGTGTCCTGAGGTGTGACGACCAGTGCCGCGATCGTGGTGGCCATCCCCGACGACTCCGGTTCGATCGTCATCTGATCATGCAGGGCGTGGTGGGCGGAGACGATCGACTCGGCCAGCGCCGCGGTCGTCGAAGTAACGGCTCCGGATGCCATCGACGCCAGCGCATCTGCACTGGCGCGTTCGCCGAACGGGTGACCACCGGCGCCGTCGGCCACGGCGATGAATACAGGGTGACCCAACAGCAGTCGCCGTCTCAGGAGCACGCCGTCGGGCACGAGCCATCCGGCGACGAGGGCTCGGTCCTGATTGCGAACGCGCCGCGCACCCCGGTGACTGAATGCGGTGATCTCAACGGTGGGCACGCGCCTACCGAGGTTCCTCATCCGCCACTCCCACGGTGATCAGCTGGGCGGTCAGTGTGACCGTGCGTCCGAGACCGATGCGGTCACCGTTTCGGACCGCGGCGACGTCTGTGACGCGGATGTCGTTGACATAGGTGCCGTTCGTGGATCCCAGATCCCGAACGACCACCCGGCCACCCTCGATCGCAAGGGATGCGTGGCGTCGCGACACGCGATCGAGTGAGGCGAGTGCGGGTGTGTCGGAGGAATGCCTCCCCAGCACCCATGGACCGATTCCCGCCAGAACGAGGGTGACCAGCGGGCTGACCAGCCGTATCGTCTCGATGACTCCGACGACGGCGCTGTCCGATCCCTGGCGTCCCCCGCAGTACGGACAGGGCGCGCCTACCGGGATGTCGCTCACCCCGCATCCTGGTGCCGTGCACGCCCAGCCGGACACGGCCGGGACGGGTGCCCCACGCGAAGAAGTTTCCGTGGTGTCCGGCGTCGCAACCGGCGCCGGAGTGGCAATCGGTGGCGCGGCCAGCAGATCCTTCCCGCAGGACGGACACCACACCTCCGATGACAGAGTGACCTCCGTCGCGCAGTAGGGACAGCGCGCGCTCATCCGAGGTCCACCTCGAAGGTCCGGCCAGTCGGTCGGATCGCACGCACGGCGATGGTACCGTCCCCATAGGACTCCCGCGCGAAAAGCGCCCGTGCAAGCGGGTTGACGAGGGCGTTCTCGACCACCGACGCCACGCCGCGGCCACCGTTCTCCAAGTTCGACAGCACGTACTGCTCAAGAGACGCACGCGCTGCAGGATCGATTGTCAGATTGGCGCCCAGCTCCCGCTCCACGCGCGAAACCACGTTCCGCAGCTGAAGATCAAGGATCTGACGTCCAACCTCGTCGGAGATGAAATCGAAAACCACGATGTTGTCACCGATCCGGTTGAGGAGCTCGGGACGGCCCAGCACACGTGTGAAGTGATCCTTGATCGCCGAGAGGATACTTTCCTCCACATGCTCGGAGCTGTCACCCCGCGTCACGTTCGGCGTCCGTGTCCCGTCGCCGGATTCGACCCATATCCCCAGGTTCGACGTGAACACGATCACCGCTTCGGAGAAGAACACCGTCGCCCCACGCCCGTCGGTGAGCCGACCGTCCTCCAGGATCTGGAGGAACTTGTCCAGGATGCGGCCGTCGGCCTTCTCGATCTCATCGAACAGCACGAGGCTGAACGGTCTCTGACGAATCGCGTTGGTCAGCTCACCGCCGGCGTCATGCCCCACATAGCCGGGCGGGGCGCCGATGAGTCGTGCCGCGGTGTGCTCCTGCGAGAACTCGCTCATGTCGAAACGGATGTACGCCCGCTCGTCCCCGAAGATCATCCGTGTGAGCTGCTTCGCGAGCTCCGTCTTGCCCACACCCGTGGGTCCTGCGAAGAACAGCACACCGCGGGGTCGTGTGCCGTACGGGGACCCTTGGGCACCGGTGAGGCCTGTGGCCGACCGGACCATGATGTCGAGTGACTTGCGGACTGCGTCTCGCTGGCCGAGCACCTGTCGGGTGAGAGTTTCCTCACCGTTGCGGAGTCTGGCCCGTAGATGATCAGTTCGCCAGGGATTGTCGAGAATCCCCACCCGATACGCGCGAGCCGCGTCGTCGATGCGATCCAGGCCGAGGTCGGCGTCGTCGGCGAGTAGAACGATCGAGAACAGCGACGAGAGTGTCATGCCTTCCGTCTGTTGGGTGAACCTCGCCACCGCCTGACCGCGGTCACTCTCGTCGGCTTCGTTCCATCCACTGACCCGCCGCAGAAGCATCGCGACGAGCCGCTCCCGTTCGCCGTAGTCCGGGAGGGGAAGCGCGATCGAACGGACACGATCCGTGTGATCGAGCAGCCATGTGGGAATCTGACGATCGCGGTCGACCGTCCAGAACACCGGGTTGAAGAGACCCACGGATCGCCCGTCACCCGCCGGCGCCGCCGTCGCCGAGAGAGCCATCCGTTCGGCCAGGCGGAAGAAGGTGAGCGCCACCTCGTCGTAGTGCCCGTCCAGATCGGCAAGGCGACTGGTCCGTTCGACCACCACTGCGGCCCGACGCGTGGTGTTGACGATCCGTACGAGATCCTCTCCGAAGGCCGCCAGCGTCTGCGGCATGGGCTGTGAGAGGTCACGCCCGAGGATCTCGCGCACCACACCGGGCGCCACGTCGCACTGGTCATGAACACGGAGTCCGGTGGTCGGATCGAAACAGAAGAGAACCTCGAAGCCCTGATCCACCAGGCCCATCCAAAGAGCGCACGGGAGATCGCGAACCGGCACGAACTGGTCCTCGCCGGACGGCAGCAGGTACCGGTCGAACACGTTGCCCTCGAGGACGAACTGCGACGCGATACCGAGGGATCCCATGACCTCCCGATACCACGCTGGTGCATCGTCCGGAACCCGTGCGCGGACCGCGGTCATCGCTCCTCCAGCGTTCGTGTCCGCTGTGCACGCTCGCGCCGACGTCGACCAGCGGTGGGCAGATTGTCGATGACCTGCACAGGGTGAACGCCGGCCTCGACGGAATGCGTGACTGCCGCCGAGATCCCCGCCCGCCCGAGCCCCGCCAGAATCGCGGGCATCGACTCGCACCACGCACCCTCGACCTCGCGATCCCGGAGTTCCTGCGATTCGTCCGCGACACCGCGAACCACGTTGAATCGGACTGAACCATCACGCGCCTGGAAACGAACACGGACGGCATATCCCGACCACGCGGGACGCACGACATCCGCGAAGCCGTCCTCGGCCAGCATGGTGTCGAACTCGGGACCGCACTCATAGCCGAGATCGGCCAGCACACCCTCCAGCGCATCGATCGTATGATCGCGCGCCGCCAGACGACAGCCCTCACGCTCGGCGTCTTCCAGAGCGGCGACCTGGGCCGGCGGCAGCGGCGTTTCCGGCGCCCATGCCGCGAGCACCGCCCGTGCGGCCTGACATGCGCTGCCCGGAAGACCGGCCAAGCGCTCCTCCCAGGCCGCGTGCTGCACCGCTGCCGCCCGCCTGCCCGCAGCCGCGTCGTTGGCCGACCGGACCCGCGACCGGATGAGGTCGACGAGAAGCGCCGCCGTGTCTCTTTCAACGGCAAGCACACGCTCCGCATCGGCGTGGATCGCGTCCACCACCTCGCCGTCCACATCCGCGTCCAATCGATCGATGATGCGTTTGACCGTTTCGGTCAGCTCCGTCCGGTGATCGTCCTCGACCGATTCTCGGACGGCCAGTCGCTCCTCCATGCGCTCAAGCGAGCGGTCCCGGAGATCCTCGCGCCCCTCCACCGGTACCAGCGCGAGAACCGACGCGGCGAAAGCGGCGCCACGACAGCGGCGGGTGGCCGCAGCGAGATCCTCCTCGCATGCGCGGAGGTCGCCCTCGGCGCGCTGCAGCTCATCCTCGAACTCGCCGGAGTCCTTCCTGGTCGAAAGCGCACCCGGTCGACGGATATCGCCGAGTTCGCGGCCGAAGCGCGCACGGGCATCACTTAGCGCACCAGCGAAGGCCTGCATCCGGGCCTCTACGTTCGCGCGGCGGGCCACAAGCTCTGCGCGCCGCCGCTGAGCCGCCAGGACAGCGGGATCGACCGTGTAGCTCACCGACTTGGGACCGGACACGGACTCCTCCTTCAGAGTGCCCACGAGGGTTGTTCGAATGTCACGCCTGCCTGCCTGAGCCCTTGCTCCATCCGCTCCAGGTCACCGGGTCGAGGAATCCCGATCATCCAGAACGATTCGTCCACCGCAACCTGGAGATGAGGACGGTCGACTTCGCGATCGATGAACGGCTCATATCGCACACGCCCCAGATCCGTGAGCGGTGTGATGACCTGATTGTCCGATCCGCACCAGATACGCCGAGTCGGGCGACCAGCGACATACGGACCACAGACGACGGCGTCGATCATGCCAATGACACGCGCATACCGACGACGCAGACCGCTCAGTGAATGTGAGGTGAACACCAGTACATCAAGGTCGGATCGTCCCCGACGTGACCGAAGCTCCTCGATTCCGGACAGCAACTCGTGAAGTGCATCGGGCTGCTCGAACGGTTCTCCTCCGCTGATCGTGATCCCGGTCAGCGGGGAGACCCACATCAGTTCGTCGATCCAGCCGATGACCGTCGTAACCTCGACCATGCGGTGTTCCGCGTGACTCCATGTGTCGCGGCTGGCGCATCCGGCACAGCCGACGGTGCATCCCTGGAACCAGACGCCGGCCCGCGTGCCCGGCCCCAGAGCGGTCACCGGATGGTGCAAACGACTCAGATTGATCCGGTGCGCGCGCTCGCCTGGCACCATCACGCCGCCCGGACAGCCACACCCGCGTCACGCTTGCGGATCGCCTTCTCAATGGCCCCGACGGCTCCTTTGGCCTTCGTGATCGCACCAACCTGTTTGATTCCCCCGCGGGACGTCCACTCGGCGTCGGTGATCGCGCACCGGAGCATCGTCTTGCCGTCGGCGATCGAGTCCACATCCACCTGCAATCTCGCCATGCTGTCGCCTACACTCCGAAACTCTCGCGCCAACGACTGTCCTCGCTTCTGAACCACCCCTAGTCGCACGGGGCCCTTGAGTGTCTTCTGTGCAAGGTCAAATGCTTCGCCCGCGCTCAGTGATGTCGTGATGATCGTTCCGCCCTCAGCCTCAGCGATGACCCGACGGCTCCAGGCCATGGCCCATGCATAAAGACCAATGAAACCGGCAATGACGACAACAACGATAAATCCGGCCACGAATCAGCCCCTTCTAGTTATGATGATCGCTCCAAGTATCCCATCGGGCTCAACGGCCAGCCGACGGAATTCCGGCCCATGTATCGTCATTGCCGTCGTTGACTGAAGTGCTTACTGCGTCCTCATGATCGAACTCGAGGACGCCCAGGCAGTAAACGATCAGCGCCACGAGGTGTCCCGGACCCTCCCCGGCCAGCGCGGCCAGTTCCTGGCGATCACCGGATCCGATCGACGCCATCACGGCATTGACGATGTCGAGATCCGGTACACGGTCCGATGCATGCGCCTGAACCTGGATCCAGCGGCGCTCGATCTCGTCTCGGTTGATCTCGCGATGGCGGCGGAGGCGCGTCAACGCCGCCTCGACCACGGAATCGGCGTCGAACACCATCAAGCGGGCAATCGAGCGGAACGCGGTCTCACGGTCACGTCGATACACGTCGAAGACGGCCGTGTCCAGCACCGGCGATAGATCCCGCGCGTCCGTGTTCATCGTCCCCTCTTCGCTCGATAGGCGACCTCGTTGAGCGCTTCGCCCACACTCCAGTGACTGAAGCGTGGCAGTCGGGCGAAGCGTCCGGCAACCGCATCGACCGCCTGGTCCAGCTTCCCCGATTCGAACGCCCATCCGGTGACGTCCGCCACGCGCGATCCCGTCTCGAATCCCAGCATCTCGGAAGCCTGTCCCACAAGGTCGAGAGCCGGTCCCGGCCAGTCGCCGTGCTCCCGACGGATCTGGCTGGCGACCGTGACCGCTCCGACGGCCTCCCCGCACTCAGCGCCGGCCTGGCCCAGTATCTCCATGACCTCGTCCACCCTGCGGCGGAGGTCTGCGCACATGATCCGCACATCATTCGCCCGGTCGAGCGCCGTTTCCCGCTCCACCTCGGCGACACCGAGCCGCTCACGGACAGCCGCATCGGCGTCGGTCACCTCGCCCAGCGTCGACTCGACCGCAGCCCGGCGATCGTCGACCTCTTCGCTCATCGCCGTCACGAACAAAAGGCCACGATGCTGAACGGCCGCGCTCTCAAGCGCTGGTGCGATCCATCGGTTCCGTATCTCCGCCGTGGCGGTATCGCGCCAGGCGGCCGGCAGATCCTTCATCGACCCCCTGAGGGCCATGGACCGTTGACGAAGATGGACGAGGGGCGAATCGTCGGACATCGCAGTTCACACGAACCGATCGAATTCCCGAAGGGTCGCGGCACGATCGGCGCACGCGCGTGAGCCCTGCCCGGCCGCTCGTGCGACCTCGGATTGATCCTCAGTGGCACGGGACAGATGCCGCGACACCTCCGACATGGCCTCCTCGCAGTGTTCGGACACCGCCCGCATCTCGTCCACCCGCACCGCCATCTCCTCGTGGTGCGAGTGCAGGTCGGCGACGATCCTGATTCCTCCCGTGAGCCGATCCTCGGCCTCGGACGCGGTCCCCCTGACCGTCGTGCACATGTCGCGGAGACGGTTGGCGACATCGAGTGCCGCTTCGCACCGTGTCACCGCGGTCAGACAGCACTCGACGCGACTAATGGCCTCCTCCAGAAGCGACTGGAGACGTTCTTGCTCTTGGCGGGCGTGAAGGAGATCCGCCTCCGCCTGCCGCAGATCGGCTTCGGCTTCGCTCACCGCGCGAGCCTCCCGGGCACCCGCCCGTTCCTCGCGCGCCCGAGCGCGAGCGTTGTTGAGCCGCTGGCGGCACTGGTCGACACCGAACGCGCACCGGCGGATCTCGGCCTCCGCCATCTCGACCGCCCGTTGCACCTCGTCTCGCCGACGTTCGGCATCACGAAGCCGGGTGCTCCAGAGATCGACGTACTGTTTCGCCGTCGAAACCGTCTCCTGACAGAGCCGGTCCGTGGAGTGATAGTCGGTGAGCGCCTCCTGGACGACGGTCGCCGACTCCTCGAAGATCGACTGGGCGCTCCTCAGATTCTCGGCACAGTCGTCGAGGACGACGCGCGCGCGATCGGCGATCACCCGAATATGAGCGACGCCGTCCTGCACTCCTCGACCGGTCACCTCACCATGCGACTGCGCCGTCGAGGCCGCGGAGACCAAGCGTTCGGCGTCACTCTGAACCTGGTCGAGGCGTGCAGCGAGACGACCCGGGTCGACAGCCATCAGAATCCGTCCCGGTCCATCTGGCGGAGCACGGTCAACCGTTCGTTGATGAAGATGATGAGGGCTCTGCTCCCCTCGGTGTGTTCAGCGAGCGCCTCCTGTGCCTGCCTCCACGCCCTCTTGAACTCGTCGGCCGCATTGCCCCCGTAGCGCGCACTGAGGTGGTCATAGCGGTCACCGACACGTCTCAATGCGTTCTCGGCCGCCGCGCGCTGCTCTTCGAGTACCGCGAGATAGCGTTCGAGGGCCCTGATGATGAACGTGACATCAGCCACCGTTCAGATACCTCGCCAGATGCCGCAGGCGGCTGTGGATGAACGAGTGGAACTTCGGGGCGTCGACTGTGAGATAGGTCGTCAGATTCTCTTCAAAGGGAGATCGCAACCGTTGGAACTCCTTGTACGCCCGGTCGTCCCAGACGCGCTTAACCTCGGCCTCCGCATCCTCCAGCGCCGAGTTCATCACTCGGAGCGACCTGTGGAACTCGTCCAGTGCGCGACAGAACTCCTTCATCGAGATATCGGTCTGATCGAGGTTCATGCGAGGTCCCGGACGAACGCCGCGATCTGATCCTGAAGGAGTCCGGATCTGTCGCCGGCGGGAAGACGCTGATCCTCAACGGTGAAGGGGATGCAGATCTGGGTACGGTTGATGCCGGCATCGGCCAGCAGCGCCTTGACCGGCTCGGCGTCGGCACCCTGGACGGTCCGCGCATCCGCGGTGCCCAGCACCGTGAACGAGTCGTCCTCACCGCATTGAAGAACCATCTTGTGATCGAAGGCACTCATGTGACGGTTGCCACCCTGCGTCTGCAAGACGCGCGTCAGTCCGACAACGCTCCTGCCCACCACGACGACATGGACACCTACGGTCGGCCCACGGTCGAGTACGTCTCCCAACTGACGTCCCAGATCGCTGGGTTCGTCACCGTAGGCATCCCGGACGTGTTCGAGCGCGGCGATGTACTCGGGCTCCAGGATGACGAGCATCACGCTTCGGGCATCCAGCTGTGCCTGCGGATCGAGGTCACGGCGCTCATCGATGAGCCCCACCAACCTGCCGAGCGTGTCCGCAAGTCCCGAAGGTTGGACCACATGGGCATCATGGCCCAGATCGCGCGACACCCCAGGGAGGATGTCGGTGAACAGACCGGTCCAGTCGCCCGGACGCGAAGCCACGACCGTGATCATCTCCAGTCCCCCGGCCGGCATCGAGAGCGCGACCGACGTGAGTCCGGCAGCGCAGGCACCGAAGACGATCTCGAGATCCTGACCGACGATGAGGAGGTTTCCGCCCCTCCGCCGGGAGAGGGTGGCGATCGCCTGTCCGTGGACACTCAGGCCCTTCCCGAGCAGCAGGGGAACGGGGCGGTCCGCATCGTGCCATTGGGCGATTCCGAGCCCTCCACGGTCGGGAACGCTCTCGGCCAACTCGCGACGGCTCTGCGCATCGAGCCCACGCAGCGCGGCGATCCTCGGAAGCGCGGCGTTGGCGCGGAGGAACGGTTGGCAGTCACCGACGAACACGATCGGCCGTCGGTCCTCGTAGCCTCCAGCGTCCGCCTTGGACCGAATGTCGGATATGCACGCCGACAGCTCCGCATCGTCAAGCATGGCAATTCGGCCTGCCCGGTTGGCCGCATCCGCTCCGGCACGGGAGTTGACGACGGCCTTGCCGGGTGAATCACAGTGGCGCTTGATGAGATCGCGCCCCTGCTTTCCGAACTCGACGAGTGACGCCTGCTCAGATTGACCCAGCGCGACGAGGTTGTGCATGTTCTCCATCATCGCGCTACTCCCGACCATTCCCTGGGCGACGAAGCGCTGCGAGACAAGGAACAGGTGAACACCGGCCGCCCGCCCCTGCGCGGCGATCTTCTTAAGAGCATTCGAGGCGCGCTCCGACTGCTCGATGGTGGATCCGAACAGTTCGTGGTACTCGTCGACGATGATGACGAGCCGGGGAAGCCGACGATCGTCAACCGCAGCTCGAAGGGCCGAGTACTGGCGGACGTTGTCCTCGACACCGAGATCGTCGAACAGCCCGAAGCGGCGGTCAAGCTCCTCGGCCGCGTCCAGAAGGACGCTCAGCATCATCTCGGGTTGCGTCTTCAGCGACACCAATCGGGCGTGCGGGAGATCGCGGTAGATGCGGAACTCCACTCCCTGTTTGCCGTCGATGAGGTAGAAGGCGACCTCATCCGGTCCGTATCGCGTTGCCGCGCCGGTGATGAATGAGTGCAGAGCGATCGACTTGCCCATGCCGGGCATCCCGGCCTGGATCGTGTGCGCATAGACCTGTCGGTCCATGACCCCTGCCGGCCCCGGAGCCACCACCTCGCCGTAGGTGAGTTCGAGAAGCTGCGACGGGCCCGCCTGACCGATGGGCACGGTCACCGCCTCGAGACTCGAATGCTGCCACCAGCGACTCGGTTCGGTCTGGTTGATGGACGCCCACGTGACACGCGGTTGAACGGGCGTGAACCTCGAGAGAACACCGAGCCGCTCCCGTGCCGTCGTGAGGTCGCCACCCAAGGAGTCGAGCCGGAGTTCGCAGGCGAGTCCGCCCCACTCGACGCGCGTACGATCACCGGCGATGTCGACCGTTGTCGTCTCGCCGAGGTCGAGGCCCCCGGCATCACGGGTGTCGACATCGAGATCGTGATGGACGACGACGAGCGCACCGGCGGGAGCGAACCGGACCACACGTCGCAATGCGTCCAGCGCCCGTCTGTCACACCCATTCGGGATGTCAGCCGCGACGACGAGGTTGAACCGCTCGCTCATGCGAAGCTCGTCGGGAAGATCCGCCAGTGGTACGTCCGGGTAGAGATCGGTGACCCGCTGGCAATACGCAGCCACCTGGGCGAGCTGCTCGGCGATGTCGCCGCTCGCCGCTACGACGCCCGGGATGTCCGCCGAGAGGGGAAAGCTCCGCCCCATGCCGATCGGATCGATGAGGTGCACGCGCACCTGATGAGGCATAGAGAGCGCCACGCGCAGGGCGATGGACTGGAGGAACTCCTTGGCCCGGGCCGCCGCGTCCCCGCCGCGCGTCCGGATGACGATCGGACGGTCGGACCCGACGAACGGCACAAGCGCGGGAGCCACGAACTCGCCCTGATCCAGGAGGTCTCCGATCCGGATCCACCGTGGTGGGGCGGCGTGATCGGGTTCCCATGTCGACCATGCGGCATGGCTCCACGGACGCCGCGCAGCGACTTCATCGTCACCGACAGCCGCATCGATGGCCACACGGTTGCGGCTGAGTTCATCAACCACATGGCGGTCGGCGACAGTCGCGGCGGCAAGACCGGCACCGATCTGGCCGCGAAGCTCCGCCCGGGCGGCATCGAGTTGCTGACGGATCGTGTCAAGCTGTGCGCGGGCACTGTCGATGGCGGCGCTCACAGAGCCACCACGAGAATGAGGATCAGGACGATCACAGCGATGGCGATACCGACGCCGATCATCACATTGCGACGCTGAGCCTCGAGGCGGGCGATCTCGGCTTCCTGCGCCTCCAGGCGCTGAGCGGCATCAGCGATCTGCGTGTTCGCCTCACGCGCGGACGACAGGGCACGCTCGAGCGTAACGGAGGCGGCCGCCGGCTCACCATCGAACTGACGGGTGTCCGCATCGCCGAAGCCGGCGAGTTCCGCGCGCAGATCGGCGATCCGCGCCCTGTCCAGGTGAAGGTCGGCTCTCTCTGAGAGCAGGCTGTCAATCATCATTCGTCTCCGATCCGTCGGTGGACAGCGCAGGAATCAGTCGCCGACGACATCCGTGATCTTCTTGGCATCGGTCTCCATGAACACGTCGGCTCCCGATGGCGCCAGGAGGTCCTCCCACAGCCGTTCCACCGCCGGTCCGCGGTCCGTCGTGATGCGTCGGTCGCGTCCGACCCCGACGAGCCAGATCCGGAACCCGGAGAGGTCAGGCGGCTTGAACGTCGACCGGATCCTCTTGAGGGTCTGCTGGTAGCGCTGCTCATTCTCGATCGGGGTCCTCGTCAGCGCGATCCCCTTGTCGAGATCGACGATGAGGCCGTTAGTGACGAACACCATGCGTGCCTCGAGGTCGTTCTGCCGTGAACGTTGCACAACGCGCTTGTGCTCGTTGGCAGTCTGCCGGAACACCCCGAGAAGGTCGGATTCACAGGGTTGTCCCGTGGGCCGCCGTGTGACGACCGGGAGCAACTCCTGGAGCGCCGCGTCCCGCGCGTCGATGGCGTTCGAGATCCGGACCGTCGCGTTGTTACCCCTGGCCGCGAAGTTGACCTCTTCGAAGTCGATGTTCTGCGACGCCAGCGCACGCACGGTTCCGACCTCCAGGCGACCGCCGTTGACCGCCGCCGCCGTCGCCGCCATCTGAAGGCCGACCTTCAGGTCCTCCTTGTCCTTCGGCTCGTCCATGTCACAACTGACGTCCGCGACGAAGTAGACGACCTGCTTGCCGTTGCCCGTGTCGCCCGGAAGGGCGAGTCCCGTCTCGGGATCCTCCTGGCTCGCACCGGCGCAGCCCGCTCCGGCCACGAGCAAGCCCACAAACAGCAATGACACCGCGATCCGCCTCATATCAAGACTCCCTCTCTGATTCGCGTGGCCTCCGCGGCCAGCAGTTTGTCGATCCTCTGAATACGATCGGCAGTGGATGGGTGTGTGTCGAGCAGACGCTCGGTGGACGGCACCAGATCCTCACGTGTGAGAGCCGCGCGATGCGCGAGCAGTTCGCGCAGAGGACGGCCATACCCGCACGCGACAGCAAAGGCGTCCGCCATGAACTCCCGGCGCCGGGAGGAGATCCCCCACAGGAAACGGAACGGCCCGGTGACGCTGGCGGTCAACCAGAGGATGAACCTCCCGACGAGCCTCCCGACAGCGCCCAGCCGGGCGATGGCCAGCACGACCCGATCGACCAGATGAACGGGCATCAGGTACCAGTAGACCGCCCCGGTGAGAAACTGATCTCGGTGCACGTGGTGGCCGACCTCGTGGGCGACCATGGCCTGGACGTATGTCGGTGGAAAGAACAGTGCTCCCCCGAGGACATCCGCTGAGACCGCGACGGTGCTGTCGCTGGAGTACGTCGCGTTGAACCACATCTTCGCGACCCGGAGACGGAATACATCGGGGCGTATACCACCGGCCGTGCACACGGGCCCGAGCGCACGCTGAAGCTGTGTGAGTTCGACGCCCGTGGGCGCCCGATTGGAGGCGACCTCCGCCTGAATGGCGTGCGCCAGGGACGGAATGAGAAAAACGAGGCCGAGCAGAACCCAGATCACCACAACCGCCCAGAGCACCCCCCATCCGAACTGCCATTGGAGCAGAGCCCAGACGGGCAGGAGCACTGTGGCTCCGGCGGCAGCGGCGGCGGCGATGGCGAGACAGCGGCCGATCGACGGTGTAGCGGTCAGCGGGCGACTGACGGTGTAGCCGACTCTGGGATCATCACCCTCCGCCCACGGGACGGGAGCCGTCATGCCACGTCCTTCTGGGGAACGTTGGTCTTAATGGCGTCATCGATCTCTCGGTACTTCTCGGCGATCAACTCCCGGTCGTCGGGACCGTCGCCCGCGACCTGATTGACGGCGTGCGTGAAGTATTCACGAGCCTTCCCGAAGTAGTTCACCTCGAGCTCGTCGAGATCACGAACCAGACCATCGATCTCGGCAGTCTCCTGAGGAATGGTGATGTCGAGTTCGCTCTTCGCCGCCGCCACCGCGTTCGCCCAGGCACGTTCCCGCACGCGGAAGTCCCGTCGTGGTCCCCCGCGGATGACGCCGTCCGAGATACCAAAGATGATCGCTGTGGCGGCCCCTGCCAGAAGCGCCCCTCCGAGTCTCTCCATCGTGGTGTGTGCGTCGTCGATCAGCGCTGCCATGAGCACAGCGGCGACGATCGCCGCCACCGCCAGCACGCCGAGCCGTCCCCTCTCACGAATCCCGAGCCCGCGCGTGGCGAACAGCCCACCGAGTCCGAATGCGATCGCGATGGCTCCAGCAACCGCACCGACACCCCAGGAGAGTCCGAGAAGTCGCGCGAAGCCGACGGTGGCTCCGACCGCTGCGCCGCACGCCAGGACCGCGACGGTTCGCCCATATGCGGGGCCGTGGGCAGCGTCGTATTCCGTCGGGGCCTCGGGCGCCGTTCCCAGTTGTTCGATCCGTTCCTTAAGAGCGTCGGTCCGGACCTCGAGCGCGTCGGCCCGAGAGAGCAGCCGTTCACGCAGCCCGTCCACAAGATCGTCGATGACGTGGATTGTCTGGAGCGTACGCGCGGCGACACTCTGGATCGTCCGTCTATCTCCCTCCGTCGGAATACGGCGATCATCGACGATCTCGCTGCGAAGACCGGAAACCGACGCCTGTACCAGGGTCTCGACGCGAGCGCTCTGCTCGCCCAGCAGCATGCCGTGCGAATCGTCAGGCATCGGCCGAACCGTTCGCTGCGACCATTCCCTGAGCGCCCGGCACCTCGCCGCCCGTGCGCATGCGCTCCAGGAGAGCTTTGGCCTCGTGCTGGTGCTCCTCCACGAGCCTCTTGACGTCAGCCTCGGCGTCGGACACCTGGGCAATGAGTGCCTTGACAGACTGAGCCAAATCGTCACGCTCGTTCACGTAGTTGTTCTGGGCGGTGTGCCCTCTTCCCTCGCTTGTCAGGCACTCGTTCGCAATCATCACGACGACGTTCGGCACCGTGGAGATGGCGCCGTGATACGCCTGCGTGATGGTGCCCAGATGCAGGAGCGCCTTGCTCCGAGCGGCCGTGGCGTCGTGGAACGCACGGTCAGCTGCAACCGCCTCCTTCTGCGCGTTCTCACACGCATGCTTGGCCTCTCGGTACTCCGCCGTTCGTGCGTGATTGATCCCGGCCACCGCCGCCGTGAGGGTGGCGAGCCCGGAGATCCCACCGAGGGCGACCAGGACCCAGAATTTGAAGCTGTCACGGTCGATGTTCAATCCGGCGACCCGAAAATCCTGAGCGCGGAGAAACGTCAGTGACACCAAGATCAGAACGATCAGAAGACCGGCGGCCACCGCGAGGAACATGAGCGGCCGTCTCTGTCGTGCGTTCTCACCCGTCGCGATCCAGCGTTCTCCGAGCCAGCCATAGAGCCAGTGAATGACCCAGGTGAGGAGGCCCGAGATGAGCACGACCAGCCCCAGGATGGCCCACTCTGGGAAGTCAAGGTTCTGAAAAGCAATGAAAAGAAGAAAGCACTCCAGGAGGAATGAGAAGCCGAGCAGGATGATCTGCCCAAGCAGGGCCGAGTGCGGTGGCGGACCGAGCGTCCTCAGGCGATCACTCGCGCTGATCTCAATCGACCGCGCGGACTCAAGGTCGTGCTGGGTTCGAATTGCCGCTCCGGCCTCCGTGATGACCGTCGTCACGGAGTTATGAAGCGCCTCCGCTCCGTCCTGAGCCAGGTCGCGGGCATTGGCCTCACCCTCCTGGAACACGGACTGCACATACGGATGCGCGGGGAGTGCATGAACGGTCCCCTCGTCCAGCGGTCCTCGCTCCTTCGCCTCCTCCAGCCAGCCATTGATGCCAACCCGGACGATCTCCAGACTCGGCGTCACACGGACGCCGCGCTCACCACGTGCCATGCCTTCCTCCTATCGTGTCCGACGACACCCTGCCATCCCGACATTCATGCCATCGACGGAATCCCGGCATCTCCGCCGCTCGTCATGTGCACGGAAAGCGAGGGTACAGGAACAAAACACAGCCCTAGCCCCATACTTCGTGCGCGAACAGTTTCGCGTCCGTAGAACTCGATTGCAGGTACTCACGGGGCAACAGAGTCCTGCTCGCCCCTGATCGGGCTCCCCACGCTTCCCAAAGAAGCTGCGAGGCTACGGAGAACACCGGCCGCGCCTGGCACCCACTCAAACCCCCGAAGAGCCAGCTTTTCCTCTTTCCGTTGATTGTAACTCATAGGTGTCATTTTCTCGGTTCCCAGTCCCATGACGGACCGGCACCGCAAATACTCAAGGGCACGGATGACCCATCGGCAGAAGCACCTACTAATACAACGGACTTCTGGCGTCGAGACCGTCATCCACGCCGCGCCTGCCTCCACAACTCGGCGAACTGTTCCGGCCGGCGCGCGGCCCGCGTGAGGAACTCCGTCACCTCACGCGGGGTGACGCCGCCGTTGATCACGATCTGTGCCTCCAGACGGCGCTCATAGACATCATCTGGCACCCGTGCATTCAGGCGCAGCGGCTGCTCGCCCGAACGGATAGCGGTGGAGATCAGGCGGATGTCATTTCGCAGTTCGGCGCTTCGGCGATCCGCCTTGTCCGGCCGTGTGCTGAGAAAGCGCTTACCCGCGCGGGTCCTTGCGTGCGGCGAGTGAGCACTCACATGGACGTCGCGGTTCCCGATTCCGCGCCCGTGCGTGGTCTGGTCGGAGTACCAGATCGGGAGGTTCGCGTTGTACCTCACATCACCACGTCCCGTCACGATGCGAGGCGTCATCCAGTGCGCGGTCAGGATCTTCCGTGCATCCGGGAACGCCGCCTCCAAGAAGCTCCGAGCGATCGCCAGTGTGTCCCCGCTGACCCGGACCTCGTCCACCACCATCACCGTACGACCGGTGAAGAACGTCTCCTGCCGTTCCGGTCGGTCCAGCCGGATACGGAACGCATCACGAAGATCGGCCGCATCCTGACGGAGTCCGGGGGTGTCGAGCGAGACACCCATTCCGGATCCCTCCTCCGCGCCGCCGGTCTGATCACGCCACATCTGACGATCGAGATTGATGAACCGATGGCGGGGTCTTGTGACATCGACGTGACCGAGGACAAGGAGATCCCACAGCTCACGGATGAACCACGAGATCGGGCGTGCGGACTTGTCGAGAAAGACGAGGTCGTCCACACCTGCTGCGATGGCTTGGTCGACGAGCGCCGACGTCAACTGCACATACTGGACCCGCTGAATCGGATCGATCAGCAGTCGATGCCTCTGCGACTCTGCCTCATTCACGGCTCGCCACCTCTCGTGTCCTACACCCCGTTCCCGACAAGAGTGCATCCTCGCAGCGACATTCGCCCGGCTCCGCCGGTATTCCGGGTTACGTGCGAAGCCGACATCAGCAGCTCCATGGCCTTTCCGTTCATTGAGCGCTCAGACAGTTCATGCGGTGGGTCAGGCCTCATCAGGCCGCACGTCCCAGCGGATGCCTGATGGCGACGGTCAGGTGGAACCGATGGATCCCACCGGCTCCACCTGACCCACTCGTCACCGCCGCCGTCGCACCGCCGCCTCGATCCGGACGGCGCTCTCCAGACTGTCCGCCCGGTGGCGCCGGACGAGACCGCGTACCAGCCGCCTGACCTGCCCCGCTTCGAGTCCGGTCTTCCAGCAGATGGCCTCGACGTCGCGGTGGCCGCGGAGTACCGCGTCCATCACCAGGCCCTCGCGGCGCTCCCTCACCGCATCCCGCAGGCGGAGGAAGTACCTCTTGCGGGCCTCCTCAGCGCGCCTCTTTGCCGCTTCGGCCCGCTTCTTCGCCGCCTCTTTCGGGGTCAGCTGCCTCTTCCATGTACGCATCAGATCTCCTATCGCACGACGCACCGATCCCGTTATTGGGACGGCGCGGGCGATAGGTGATTAGTGGTGCATGATGCTGCTGGTACCTCGCGGGTCGCTTCTCAAGCGGAGCGGGAGTATTGCAGAGGTTTCTTCATATTGCAATCCCCTCCCGGAGCGAATCGGTGTGGCCGTCAACTGCGGATTGACCAAGGCAGAGCCATATCGAACCCGCGCGTCACGCTGCACTCGACGGGATGTCAGAACCCCCCAGAGATGCTCGGACTTCCCACAGCCGCTCAGTCAACAGGACCAGAACTCACGGCCGGGTGTAGCTGCGCGCCGGCTCGGGCCCTCCCTGTCCGTATGACCTCCACAGAGGAGGACGCGTGCGGCTACCCCGACGTCAGGCGGTAGTAGCGCGCCTCGAACGGCTCCGGATCACGGGAACGCGCATCCCGCTCGATCGAGACGGCGATCTTCCCCTCCGCGGCCAGATGCGCCGCCGTGTCGAGGAAGTGCTCCGGGTTCGGCGCGGTCCGGTCGATCTGCGCCGTCGCCCGGGCGAACAGCGCCACCTCTCGGACCGGCTCGCCCGCCGCGCGCAACGCGTCCAGGATGGCCTCCCTCAGGGCGGCGTCCGTACGCGGAGCGATCTTCACCGAGTCCACCGGCGGGGCCGAGGAGCCGGGCAGCCGCTCGGCGAGCATCCTGTCCGCGTGGCGCGTGTACCAGGCCGGGTTCATGAGCCCGTCCAGAGCCGCGGAGCTGATCACGCGGCTGACCTCGTCGTCATCGGCGAGAAGTTCGCGGAGCGGGCGACCCTCGTCCCACGCGCGCATGGCGTTGCGCTGCACCGCGGCGTACGCCTCCTCGCGGGTGAGCCCGCGCTCGATGAGGCCGAGCAGCACGCGCTGGCTGTAGACCAGACCGTGGGAGGAGTCGAGCACCGCCTGCATGCGCTCAGGGGAGACGACGAGCCCGTCGATCAGCTTGCGCATCGTGACCAGCATGTAGTCGAGGAGCGTGGTGGTGTCCGGAAAGATGACGCGCTCGACGCTGGAGTGGCTGATGTCGCGCTCGTGCCACAGGGCGACGTTCTCGAGGGCGGCGACGGCGTTGGCGCGGATGACGCGGGCGAGGCCGCTGAGGCGCTCGGCCGTGATCGGGTTGCGCTTGTGCGGCATCGCGCTGGAGCCCTTCTGCCCCTTCTTGAAGGCCTCCTCCGCCTCGCGCAGCTCGGTGCGCTGGAGGTGGCGGAGCTCGACGGCGAGACGCTCGATGCCCGCGGCCGAGAGGGCGAACGCCGTGAAGAGCTCGGCGTGGCGGTCACGCGCGACGACCTGGGTCCCGAACGGCTCGCCGGTCAGCCCGAGCTCGGCCATGACCTCGGCCTCGATCTCCGGGTCGAGCATGGCGTAGGTGCCGACCGCGCCCGAGAGCTTCCCGACGGACGCCTGCTCGACGGCGCGCGCCAGGCGCTCCTCGTTGCGGGCGCTCTCGGCGGCAAAGCCCGCGAGCTTCAGACCGAAGGTGGTGGGCTCGGCGTGGATACCGTGGGTGCGCCCGACGCACGGGGTGTCGGCGTACTCACGCGCCTTGGCGGCGAGGGTCTCGGTGAGGGCGTGCTGCTCGCGCAGGAGGATCTCGCCGGCCTTCTGGATGGCGATGCCCATACCGGTGTCGAGCACGTCGCTCGAGGTCATGCCGTAATGCACCCAGCGCGAGGCGGGGCCGATGTTCTCGTTGACGTTCGTCAGGAACGCGACGACGTCGTGGTTGGTCGTCTTCTCGATCTCCTGCGTGCGCTCGACCGTGAACGCCGCCTTCTCCTCGATCTGACGAAGATCGTCCTCGGGAATGACCCCGCGTCGCGCCCATGCGCGGCACACCGCGAGCTCGACGTCCAGCCAGCGCTGCAGCTTGGCGTGTTCGGTCCAGAGTCCGCCCATCTCGGGCCGTGCGTATCTCTCGATCATGATCCGATGTCCCGGCGCATCTGGCGCCCGTCGAAGGTGATGAGGTCAGCCCCGCGGTAGGCCAAATCGCGCGCCGCGTCGAGGTCCGAACCCCGGGCGGCGACGGCGAGCACCCGGCCGCCGGACGTGACGATCGCGCCGTCCGCATCGGCGGCGGTTCCCGCGTGGAGTACCTGGCAGCCCGCGGCCGTGGCCTCGTCCAGGCCGGTGATGACATCACCCGAACGCGGTGTACCCGGGTAGCCGGCCGCGGCCAGGATGACGGCGACGCACGGATCGTCGCTGAGCGCCAGAGCGCGCTCCTCAAGCTCGCCGCGCGCGGCGGACGTGAGCACTTCGACGACGTCCTCGTCGACGCGCGGCAGGATGCACTGCGTCTCGGGGTCGCCGAAGCGGACGTTGAACTCGATGACACGCGCGCCCTTCGGCGTCATCATGAGACCCGCGTAGAGGACACCCGAGAACGGGATGCCGCGGCGGTTCATCTCCGCCAGGACGGGTCGATGAACCGTGTCGAGGAGCTCGTCCGCCAGGTCGTCCGAGATGTCGGCCGGCGGGGAGATGGATCCCATGCCGCCGGTGTTGGGACCGGTGTTGCCCTCGCCGATCGGCTTGTAGTCCCGGGCGGCCGGGAAGCGGACGGCGCGGGCGCCATCGCAGATGGCGAGGAGCGAGACCTCGGGGCCGGTGAGGCCCTCCTCCACCACGACGCGGCTTCCGGCATCGCCGAAGACGCGATCCTCGAAACAGGCGCGCAGCGCGGCCTCGGCCTCGTCCGCGGTCTGTGCGACGACGACGCCCTTGCCCGCCGCCAGACCGTCGGCCTTGATGGCGACCGGGAGGCCGAAGCGCTCCACGGCGGACAGGCCCGCGGCAACGGACTCGACGGTCTCGTAGGCGGCGGTCGGGACGCCGGCGGCGTCCATGACGTCCTTGGCGAACGCCTTGCTGCCCTCGAGCTGCGAGGCCTCTCGGCCGGGGCCGAAGGTGGTGATTCCCGCGTCGCGCAGCGCGTCGGCGACCCCGGCCACGAGAGGGGCCTCGGGACCGACGATCGCCAGGTCGACGTCGTTGGACGTGGCGAGCGCGATGAGTGCCGCCGCGTCGGTGGCGGGGATGTCGTGGACCTCGGCGTCACCCGCGATGCCGGCGTTGCCCGGCGCGCAGAGGACGCGGTGTCCGCCACGGCGCGCCGCCAGGACGAGCGCGTGCTCGCGGCCGCCACTTCCGATGATGAGAACGGTTGCCATACGGCCCGAAACCCTATCGGGCCGGACGTGATCGGGAACGCGCCATTCGCCCCCGCCGCGGGGGCCGACAGTCGTTCACCGGCGTGACCGTCGCCGCCGGCGTGCAAGTTAAGTGCCTGACACCAAGCTTGCACGGCCGCGGATACGAGACGGGACGATCCACACACCGGGCACCTCGGGCACCTACGATCCCCGCATGAGCACAGTGAACCATCTGGTACGCAAATGGGTGAAGCCCGAGGACCTCAACCAGCACGGAACGCTGTTCGGCGGCCGGCTTCTGGAATGGGTCGACATGGAGGCGGCGATCGTCGCCGCCACCCAACTGGGCACGACCGACGTGGTGACCCGGCATCTCTCCGCGGTCGATTTCGTCGCCCGGGCCGAGCATGGCGATCTGCTGGAACTCGAGTACACTGTCGTGGCCTTCGGCCGCACATCGATCACGCTCAGCTGCCGGGTGTTCAACGCCGTCACCGGTCACGACATCCTCACACTGGACAGGATCGTGTGCGTGGCGGTCGACGACGAGGGCAGGCCCGTGGAACACGGTCAGACCTCCGTGACACCCGGAACGGAGCGCATCCGGCTCGGAGACTGATCCCCGCCGGGGCGACCTCAGCAAGGCGGAAGCGCGGTTCTGCGACGCCACCGACCGACGGCGCTCGTATCCACGATCCGCGTCTGCCATCCGGTGCATCCGTGCGATGTCAAGTTAAGTGCCAGGCACCAGGCTTGACGTCACCGGCGTGTCGCCAGCGTCACGGCGAACCATCCGGGCCCGTCGAGCCACCGGTCCGTGGTCGCGAAGCCCGCCGTCGCCAGTTCCGCGTCAATGCGCTCCGGGGTGAACTTCGCGCTGATCTCGGTGAGGATGCGGTCGCCCTCCGCGAACGCGGCGTCCACCAGGCCCGGCACCGTGATCCGAGTGGGGCGGACCGCACGGAGCGCCACCTGCACCCATTCCTCGGCGGGCTCCCACCACGCCTCGTGGACGAAGTCCTCCGGGACGACCTCCGCGTCAAGGCGCCGGCGGATGACGTGGAGGATGTTGCGGTTGAACTCCGCGGTGACCCCCGCCGCGTCGTCGTAGGCCGGCTGGACGATCTCCTCCGCCTTCACCAGGTCCGTCCCCAGCAGGAAGTGCTCACCGGGACGCAGCGCCCCGGCGCACTGATCGAGGAAGGCCGCACGTTCGTCCGGGGTGAGGTTCCCGATCGTCGACCCCAGGAACACCAGGAGCCGGCGCGTGCCGGACGGCGGATCCGGTACCGCCGGAAGATGCCGTGTGTAGTCACCGACGATGGCGTGGAGCGGCACGTCCGGGTACCGCTCGCGCAGATGCGCGCCGGCGTCCTGGAGCGCGGACGCCGAGACGTCCAGGGTGACGATGCCGCGCAGATCACCGCGCTGCGCGAGCGCATCGAACAGGAGCCGGGTCTTGGTGGAGTAGCCGCTCCCGAGTTCCACCACCACGCTCGGGCCGGCCAGAGCGGCGATCTCCGCGGCGCACCGGGTGAGGACCTGGGTCTCGGACCGATAGAGGTAGTACTCGGGCAACTCGGTGATCTGCTCGAAGAGGCGTGAGCCGACGGCGTCGTAGAACCAGCGCGGCGAGAGCCAGCGGGGTGTGTCCGACAACCCGGCCCGCACGTCGTCGCGGAGTTCGGCGGCGAGTGCGTCCTCGTCGAGGTGGACGTCGAGGGTGAGGTCGGCGCGGTCGTTCACATGTCGTCCTGGGCGAGCCGGAGTCCGGAGAAGAGCTGCCGGCGCTGGGGGAGGTCCCAGTTGCGGAAGGTGGTGCGGCACACCATGGGGTCGGTGGCCCACGAGCCGCCGCGCAGCACGCGATGGCGGTCGCCGAAGAACACCTCCGAGTACTCCGCGTACGGGAAGACCCGGAAGCCGGGCCATGGCGCGAAGGTGCCGGCCGTCCACTCCCACACGTCACCGAGCATGCCCCGACAGCCGATCGCGCTCGTCGCACGCTCGGCCGATGCGGGGCGCGGACCGTCGCAGACCGTGCCCGCATTCGCCACCGGCCACACCGCATCCGGGGTCCCGGCCGCGGCGGCCTCCCACTCGATCTCGCTCGGAAGACGCGCACCGGTGAAGCGGGCGAAGGCGTCGGCCTCGAACCACGAGACGTGCTGCACGGGTTCATCGGCGTCGACGGCGTCCCAGCGGCCGAAGCGCAGCACGCGCCAGTCCCCGCCCGCGTCCTCGCGCCAGTACAGGGGAGCCGTGGCACGCTCCTCGACCCGCCACGCCCAGCCGTCCGCCGACCACAGGGCGGGGTTCGCGTAGCCGCCCTCACGGATGAACGCGATCCACTGACCACAGGTGACCGGGTCGCGGGCTATGCGGAACGGGGCGATGTCGACGACGTGGCCGGGACGCTCGTTGTCGTAGGCCCACCGGTTGTCGCTCGTGCCGATCGCGACGGGCCCGCCCGGATGGCGACACCATTCCGTCCCCGCCGCACTCGGAGTCCGGACCCGGTCGGGACGGCGGGCGTGGTGGAGCGGCTCGGCGGCCTCCCCCATGGCCTGACGCGACTGAAGGACGGTCTCGGCGTGCTGATGCTCGTGCTGGATGATGAGGCCGACGACGAACCCGTCCGCCACGAGGGTGGGCTCGTCCGCGCGATCCGGATCGAGGAACCCTCCCTCGATGGCCCCGATCGACCGCTCGCGGATGCCGCGGATGTACCGGCGTGCCTCACCCGGCCCGAGCAGCGGGTTGACCGTCCTCCGGTCTCGCGGGTTGAGGAAGGCGTCGTACAGACGGTCCTCCCGGTCCCCGGAGACCCGGGAGCCGAGCATCGCCCGTCCCAGCCACAGGTCCTCGTAGTGGCCGATGTGGGCGAGATCCCACACCATCGGCGACAGGATCGGCATCCACTGGCGCTCCAGCGTCGCGTCGGTCACCTCGTCCATGATGGTGTGCACCCGGGTGCGGGCCCGGAGGAGCTCCCGCACCGCCTCGGCCTGGGGGAGTGGCTGCCACGTCATCGGTCGCAGCATGTCACCCGCCCGGCACGTTCTGCCGCAGGACGGTCGCGCACGCCGTGGGAGGCCTCACGCTCATGATCGACCCGGTACGGGGCGTCACGGCCCGGGCACCTGACGTCAGATACGGCCCGACCCTCGGTGTGACGGGCCTACCAGGCCACCACGCTCGCACCGAAGTCCCCCGCGTCCCCGACCACCTCCGCGAGGGGCAGGATCTTCCGCCCACCCGGGTCCGGTCCGTAGGGATCCGGGGGAACGAGCCGGTCACGGACGGCCTCCGCCCAGACCTCGTCCTCGGAGTCCTCGTCCCACACGTAGCCCTGCTTCCCGGCGGGGGGCCAGACGAAGACGCCCTTTCGGCTCACGGTCCCCGACAATCCGGATGCACCGGTCACCGCATCGGCCACGGCCCGGACCGTCCGATCAGCCGCCGACGCGCCGTTCGGGACCGCGGGCACGAGTCCGTCCCTGACGGCGTGATCCCATATGTCGTCGGGTTGCATCTCGCCGTAGGGCGTCGTGTCGGTCGGGATCCACGTCGCACCATCGCGGACCCTCGTCATCAGCCTGGTCGTCGTCGACGGGGCCATCACCGCCGTCGTGACGTGCTCGATGCACTTCGTGGCCAGGACATCGCTGCAGAGCTTCACGCGCCACCGCGCAACCGCGTAGGGCCGCGCCGCCTTCGAGGCGGTGGTCCCCGTCGTCCTCACAATCCGGCCGATCGTTCCCACCTCACCGCGGACGACCCTGACGGATGGCAGGTGCGACCCGCCAACGGGTTGCGCCGTCATCACGAATCGCCGTCCGGAGGTCGATAGCGGCTGGGCGATCCACGGAAGCCGCGAGCAGCTACCGGCGTACACCTCGGGGAGATCACCGCTGGCGGGTTCTCCGTCGGAGAACCTCACCACCGGGACGGGGTCGGGTTGACAGTCCCCCTCACCTCGATCGACCGGCAGGCGCCCAGGGCGCACACCGGCGACGATCCTCTGACCCGGTCCGTACTCGATCTGGACATCCATCGACCGTACGTGGAACGCCGGCCGCGCCTGTCCGGACCACATCAGACGCACAGCGACATCGCCCGGATCCTCCGTCGTATCCCAGGCCTGGGCGCACAGGCTCACGCGATCGGGGGACTCCGACGCCGGCCCCTCGATGCACGCCTCGTAACCGTACGGGGCCGACTGCGCGGTCGCCGATGCCAAATGCGGTGCGGCTAACCCGCCGAGGGCAGCCGTCCATACAGCCGCGAGCAGAGGACGCCACAAACGACCCGGCCCTCCATGGTGAACAGTGCTCTTCACACCATCACCATACTCACGATCTGCGTGATGAGAAGAGGGCGCATCACCTGCCCATGTCATCACGGGCCGCTGTGAGAGACATAGCGTTGAGCGCGCCGCCCCAATGGTGATGCGCGGATCGTCGGCACGGCGACGAGGCCGCCCGCGGAGGGGACGGCCCGGCAACTAGAATGCCCCGATGCCCGTCCCCGTCCTCCTCGATGCGACGCCGCTCGCCCGTGGGCATGGACAGAGGGGGATCGGGACCGCGCTCCGCCATCTGATCGAGCACCTGCCGCACACGCGGCGGCCCACCCTCCTGACACTCCCCGGACAGGAGATCCCGGCCGGTTTCGGGCGGCGCGACTTCCGGTGGCCGAGGTGGCCCACGCATCGCATCCCCGACCCGTGGCCGTCCCTGAGGCTGCACGACGCGCTCCTCTCCGACCCGCCCGAGCTCTTCCACGCGACCCAGCCCGAGCTCACGCCGGACCCGCACCGCGTGCCCACCGTCATCACGTGCTACGACCTCATCCCCCTGCACCGGCCGATGCGCGACCCCCTGCAGCGCTTCTCCTACGGGACCTACCTGCAGCGGCTGACCCGGGCGGCGCGCATCATCACGATCAGCAACGCGGTCCGCGACGATCTGGGGGTGCAGCTCGGCATCCCGGAGAGCCGGGTCGACGTCGTCTACCTCGGGCCGCCCCCGGCGCACGAGCCGGCCGGACTCACGCCGAGCGCGCCCTACGTCCTCTACTCCAACAGCATTGAGAGCCACAAGAACCCGCGCCTCGTCATCGACGCGTTCGCCCGCATCCGCGACGTGGACCTCGTGATGACCGGACCGTGGAGCCGTCGCCGCCTCGGACGTCTTCAGGCCCATGCCGAGCGCATCGGCGCCGCGGACCGCATCCACTGGCTGGGCTACGTGGATGCGCGGTATCTCGCCGCGCTCCGCCGGGACGCCCTCGCCACCGTGACGCCGTCGCTCCTCGAGGGCTTCGGATTCCCTGTGCTGGAGTCGCTCATCGCCGGCACCCCTGCGCTCGCCGGCGACATCCCCGCCCTGCGGGAGGCCGGCGGCGACGCCGCCGTCTACCTGCCGACCGACGATCCGGGCGCATGGGCGGACGCGATCGAGGCCCTCCGAACCGGAGGGGACCGGGACGCCGTCGCCGCCCGGGGCCGGTCCCACGCCGCCACGTTCGACTGGGACCGCACCGCACGGGAGACGATCGCCGTCTGGGACGAGGTGGGCGACCGTGCCTGATCCGTCCGCACCC
>CAYOSM010000002.1:0-16054 GCA_964406645.1 uncultured Bifidobacteriaceae bacterium
CGTCGCTTCCGCGAGGTCTACTCCGAGACGCCGTACTCGTATCTCATGACGCGGCGGATCGAGCGGGCGCAGATGCTCTTGCGGCGCGGCGACATGAGCGTCACCGAGGCCTGCCTGGCCGTCGGCTGCACCAGTCTCGGGTCGTTCTCCAAGCGCTTCACCGAAATCGTCGGAATGACGCCCAGCGCGTACCGTGCCCGGGAGCACGACGCGCTCCGTTCGGTCGCTCCCTGCCAGGCGATGGTGGTGACCCGTCCGCGCCGCGATGTCGGTCGCGCTGAGACGAGCAGAAACGAAGAAGCGGCCGCGTGCGGATCGTCCTAGCGTGAGTCCACGGCATTGGTCATACACACGCGGGGGAATGAGGAGAGCATGAGCGTTTCACTGAGCACGGTCCACATCCTGGTCGACGATCCCGACGCGGCGCTCGCCTTCTATCGCGACGCGCTCGGTCTCTCGGTCGTCAATGAGGTCGCGCAGGGTGACTTCCGGTGGATCACCCTGGCCACGGAGGCCCAGCCCGAGGTTGCCATCGTCCTGTCGCATCCGCGGGTGGGGCGTTCGGAGGCCGACGCCGATGCCATGGCCGCCATGCTGGCGAAGGGCGAGCTGCGCCCCGTCCACCTGCGCGCGGACGACCTGGAGGAGACCTTCGCCCGCATCGCGGACACCCCCGGGGCGGACATCCTGCAGGAGCCCGCGGACCAGCCGTGGGGCGTACGCGACGGAGCGGTGCGCGACCCCGCCGGCAACATGGTCCGCATCGAACAGGCCTGACCCTGAGGGGCACTGATCGACTGCCGAAGGGTGCTGAGAGATGTTCGCGGCGCGCCTCGGCTTGCGGGCCGTGGCACGTCTGGTGTGTCAGGCACGAGACCTTCCGCCGAGCGGCCGTTCATGAAGTCCCGACAACAGGGAACGTCTCTTCCGTTGCCGGTGGGCCTTGGCAAGTCGCGCGTCAGACACCAGACTTGCGCCGGCGCCGTGTGAGGGCCTGTGGCACGAGACAACGGAGACGGTGAATGGCGAAAGCGGCACGGACATCCACGCGGTCAGGCAGTGCATCCCACCCGGCGGACTCTCATGATCTGATCCGCGTCCGCGGTGCGCGCGTCAACAACCTGAGGGATCTGAGCGTGGATCTCCCAAAGCGCCGGCTGACCGTGTTCACCGGCGTGTCGGGATCCGGGAAGAGCTCGCTCGTGTTCGGAACGATCGCGGCCGAGTCGCAGCGCCTCATAAACGAGACCTACAGCGCGTTCCTTCAGGGCTTCATGCCCTCCACGGCACGCCCGGACGTGGACGTCCTCGACGGGATCACGACGGCCATCCTCGTGGACCAGGAGCGCATCGGCGCCAACGCCCGCTCGACGGTCGGCACTGTCACGGACGTCAACGCGATGCTGCGCATCCTGTTCAGCCGCCTGGGCGACCCGCATATCGGCGGGCCCAACGCCTTCTCGTTCAACGTCGCCACCGCTCGGGGCTCTGGGGCCATAACCGTGGAGCGCGGGTCGAAGAAGACCGAGAAGGCGAGCTTCACGGTCCTCGGCGGGATGTGCCCGCGGTGCGAGGGGATGGGCACGGTCAGCGACCTCGACCTCACCCAGCTCTACGACTCCTCCAAGTCGCTGAACGAGGGGCCGTTCACCATCCCGGGCTACAAGGCCGGCGGATGGGAGGTGCGGATGTTCTCGGAGTCGGGCCTCTTCGACCCCGACAAGCCGATCAGGAAGTACACAAAGAAGGAACTGGCTGACTTCCTCGATCACGAACCGACGAAGATCAAGATCTCCGGCGTCAACATCACCTTCGAGGGGCTGCTGCCCCGCATCCAGCGCTCCTTCCTCTCGAAGGACATCGACTCGCTCCAGCCCCACATCCGGGCCTTCGTCGAACGCATCGCCACCTTCGCGCCGTGTCCCGACTGCGGCGGCACCCGCCTCAACGAGTCGGCTCGCTCGTCGCGGATCGACGGTGCGAACATCGCGGACCTCTGCGCCATGCAGATCAGCGACCTCGCCGAGTGGGTGCACGCCCTGGACGCGCCGGCCATGTCACCGCTCCTCGAGAAGCTGGGCGATACGCTCGATGCCTTCGTCGAGATCGGCCTCGGTTACCTCAGTCTCGATCGTGCGTCGGGAACAATCTCCGGTGGTGAGGCGCAGCGGACCAAGATGGTGCGCCACCTGGGCTCGTCACTCACCGACGTGACCTACGTGTTCGACGAGCCCAGCATCGGCCTCCACCCGCACGACATCCGGCGGATGAACGAGCTCCTCCTGCGGTTGCGCGACAAGGGCAACACCGTCCTTGTGGTCGAGCACAAGCCGGAGGTCATCGCCATCGCCGACCATGTCGTCGACATCGGCCCCGGGGCGGGGAGAGACGGCGGAACCGTGTCCTTCACGGGCGACCTCGCGGGGCTACGTGCGTCGGACACCGTCACGGGCCGGCATCTCGACGACCGTGCCGAGGTGAAGCCGGAGACCCGTGGGCAAAGCGGGGTGCTCGAGGTGCGGGGTGCCGACACGAACAACCTACGGGACGTCGACGTCGACATCCCGCTCGGGGTTCTCGTCGTTCTCACGGGCGTGGCCGGATCCGGCAAGAGCTCCCTGATCCAGGGCTCGGTCGCCGATCGTGACGACGTGGTCGTGGTGGATCAGGTGCCGATCCGCGGATCACGCCGGAGCAACCCGGCCACGTACACCGGCCTGCTCGATCACATCCGCAAGGCCTTCGCCAAGGCCAACGGCGTCAAGCCCGCGCTCTTCAGCGCCAACTCGGAGGGGGCTTGCCCCACCTGCAACGGCAACGGGGTCATCTATGCCGACCTGGGCATCATGGCCGGTGTCGCCGCACCGTGTGAGGACTGCGAGGGGAAGCGCTTCCAGGCATCCGTCCTCGAATACCACCTCGGCGGCCGGGACATCAGCGAGGTACTCGCCATGTCGGTCACCGAGGCGGAGGCGTTCTTCGGCGAGGGGGACGCGCGGATCCCCGCTGCGCACACCATTCTCGGTCATCTGGCGGACGTGGGCCTCGGCTATCTCCGGCTCGGGCAGCCGCTCACGACCCTGTCCGGCGGAGAGCGTCAGCGTCTGAAGCTCGCCACGCACATGGCGGACAAGGGGGGCGTCTACGTCCTCGACGAACCGACCACGGGTCTTCACCTGGCCGACGTGGAGCAGCTCCTCGGTCTGCTCGACCGCCTTGTCGACTCGGGCACGTCGGTGATCGTGATCGAACATCACCAGGCCGTCATGGCACATGCCGACTGGATCATCGACCTCGGTCCCGGCGCGGGTCACGACGGCGGGCGCGTGGTCTTCGAGGGGACGCCCGCGGACCTTGTCGCAGGACGTTCGACGCTGACGGGGGAGCACTTGGCCGACTACGTCGGTGTGTCAGGCGTGTGACGGCCGTCAGACCGCGGTGAGGTAGGGAGGGAATTGCGGCCGAGGGCTCTCGGTCGGCTTCGAACTCGGCACGCGCGGAATGACGTCGTCGGAGTTCGGAGCGTGGCAAGTCTGATGCCTGACACCAGACTTGCCAACGCGTATCGCGGAGGCCGCCCGGGCGCCCGCGACCCGGGATGTGCGTCAGGCCGCGCGCGCCTCGCGCAGGGCAGTGGCCCACCAGACGAGGTCCGTGAACATGGCGTCGACCGACGGCTGGATGGCCCCGGCGATCTCGCTGATCGGCCCATTGCCACCCATCGGGTGGACCTTGAACATGTCGCTGCCGCCGATGTGGACGCTGAACTTCGACGGTGCCATCTGAAGCTCGATGCCGATGGCGCGCAGGTGCTCGATGGCCCGTGCGCCACCGGTGCTGCCGTAGCCGATGGCGGAGAACGGCTTGTGGACCCATTCCATGTAGGCCTGGTCCAGAGCGTTCTTCAACGCGGCGGTGATCGAGTGGTTGTACTCGGCCACGACGAAGATGTAGCCGTCGTACGGGCGGATCGCGTCCTGCCAGGCGAGGGCCTTCTCGTCCTCGGTCGGCACCCACATGTTCGAGGCCGCCTCGGCGAAGAACGGCAGGTCGAAGTCACGCAGATCGAGCAGGTCGAGTGTGAGGTCGCTGCGCTCTGCGGCCTGCTCCAGCAGCCACTCGGCGGGTTTGTCGGCGAAACGCTGCGGGCGGGTGGAGCCGATGATGAGGGCCAGACGGGGTGGTGTGCTCACGCGTGTCGTCCTTTGGTTGCAATTCAGGAGTACATTACGTCTAGTAACTTAGGACGCGTGAGGCACAGTACGCAAGAAGGCACGTCAACGTCACCAGGTCACCTCGGGGTGACCGACTTGGGAGTACGTCATGGTCGACAGTAGAACCTGCGCACGGCAGGAAGGCGATCCGCAGGTCTGCAGCGCGATCTCCGACATGCTGGCCCGCATCGGTGACAAGTGGTCGCTGCTCATCGTCTCGACCCTGGGCGGCGGGCCGCTGCGATTCAACGAGCTGCGTCGCAGCATCGGCGACATCAGCCAGAAGATGCTGTCCTCCACCCTCAAGGTGCTGGAGCGCGATGGCCTGGTCGAGCGGACGGTCACGCCGACCGTTCCGCCACAGGTCTCCTATGCGCTCACCGATCTCGGCGACGATCTCCTGCCGCCGGTGATGGCCCTCGCCGAGTGGACCGCCGCCAACACGCCCCGCATCCTGGCCGCGCGGGACGCGTACGACGAGCGGACCGGAGCGGTGCCGGTCAACGGCGGTCCCGCTGTCGGCGAGCGCAAGCCTGGCTGACAGCGCTGGTGTCAGACACTCAACACGCGGATGGGCGTCTGGGAGCGTGCGTGCGCGTCGCCGCCGTCAGATCTCGTCGAGCCCCACTGCGGTGAGCCACTCCCCGAACATCGTCGTTGCGGCGTCGGTGAGTGCGGGGCCGAACCGCTCGGCATCCGCGCGGATGGCCCGGACATCGAAGCCGGCGGTCTCGAGCTCGTGGGCATGCCCGATGAGCCACCGCTCGATCCGCCGCCAGTCGGCCTCGATGTGGAACTGCAGGCCGAGCGAGGCGCCCTGCTGGAAGGCCTGGTTGGGATAGCCGGGCGTCGATGCGAGTGACGGGACACCGGTGGGGAGCGTGAAGGTGTCGCCATGCCAGTGCAGTACCGGCACGTCGACCAGATGACGAAGCGCACTCCGCATGCCGGCCGTGGTGATCGCCAGAGCACCGAACCCGATCTCCTTCCCGGGACCGCGCGTGACCTCGCCGCCGATCGCTGCGGCCATCAGCTGTGCGCCGAGGCAGACGCCGACGGTGGCGCGCACGTCATCATGACGCTTTCGGATGGCGTCCATCTCCTCGGCGAGGAACGGGTAGTGCTCGGGATCGTCGGCGGAGATCGGTGCACCCAGCACCACGAGCAGATCGGCCGCGTATGCCTCGGCGATCGGGATGTCCGGCGCGTCGAGATACCGGACATCGAATCCACGCTCCCGGAGAAGCGGCTCGACGACACCGAGGTCCTCGAACGCCACGTGCCGGATCGCCATAGCCGTGCGTGATGTCGTGCCCGTCATCCTGGTCGTCCTCTCCTGCGATGTGCGTGCCGGAGAATGACAGTTCGCGTGCGTCCGTCGCGTGTCACCGCGGAGCGGTTGGTGATCGGACCCGGCCGTCGGGGATGAATATCCGTGGTACTACCGATAGCGGATCGATGCGCGTCATGGTGGGATTCCCCGATGCGCCGACTCCTGATCGCCCCGCTCATCGTGGCCCTCGCTCTGCTCGGAGCGCCCGCCGCCGACGCCGCCAGCCTCGTCTTCAAGGACAGGGACAGTGATGTGGCCGTCGCGCGGCCGGACGGAAGTCTGGTCAAGAAGGTCACCCACGCGTCGAACCCGGAGAACGGCTACAAGGCGATCTCGGTGGCCGACGACGGTGGCATCACCGCGTTCCTGAACCAGAGGGACGCCAGTGGCAACTCCATCTTCGTGGTCCTGAACCAGGACGGCGCGGTCATCCGCGGGCCGTATCTGTTCGAGCGGTATGGGATCTGCGGTGGGCTGAGCCCCTACCGCACCGCGACCTCACCGGACGGTACCTTCGTCGCGGTGGAGTACTGGAAGGGCTCCAGCAACTGCCTCGGCGGCACGCCGACGCTCTCGACGCGGATCATCAACCGCAACACCCCGACGATCGGGACGAGTACCTATCCGTCCTACGACTACCTGAGGGAACCGCACTGGACGCGTCATCCCGACGCACGCCTGGCGGGGGTCAACGGAGGCACGGTGTCCGTCTGGCAGAACGACGCGACCAGCATGAACGCGTGGCTGGCGCTCCCGGTCGGCAGCCCGTACGAGTTCGGCGGATTCGACTTCCATCCGACCGAGACGAAGCTCCTGATCGACTACGGCCCGGCGAACGCGACCGGGGTGCAGCCCCACGGGCTCGAGCTGTACACCTACACGCAGTTCTCGACCGGCGCCACGCCGCCCACCTCGCCGCAGCCTCAGCTGGTCTGCGAACTGGACGCCTACGTGTCGAATGACTCGGGCGGCGGACGTCCGTTCTGGTCGCCCGACGGAAGCCAGATTGCGTGGAACGGCCCGGAGGGCATCTACGTGTCGCCGGCTCCCGTGGCGAGCGGCGGGATCTGCGTCCTGCAACCCCGGCTGGTGGTGCCCGGCGGATCCGACGTCCACTGGGCCGGCTTCGACGTCACCACGCAGTCAGGGCCGACGGGGCCGGCGACACCCACGCCGGGTGCGAAGCCGAAGCCGGCGCCTGCCCTGGCTCTCGCGAAGGCCCTCCCCGCGGCGAAGGCGTTCGTGCTGCGACTGACGTTCCGCCGGCCGGCGCTCGTCAGCGTCACCGTCACCCGCAGGGGCGCGAAGAAGCCGCTCGGAACGTTCACCTACATCGTGAAGAAGAAGGGGATGAACAATCGCCGCATCACGAAGGTCCGCGGGAAGGCGCTGAAACGCGGCGTCTACCGGGTGGTGGTGAAGGTCGGGGCGGCCAAGAAGGTGCTCACCGTGAGCGTGAGGTAGTCGAGGTCAGGAGGCTCCGGCGTCCGTGCACAGACGCGCCGGCTCACTCAGACGGTCGCCTCCTCCGCCTCCGCACTCGCCACCCACGCACGGGGCGACCGGCCGAGCCGCTGGCTGAACGCGCGGCTGAAGGCGGACGGGCTCGAGTAGCCGAGCTCGCCGGCCGTGGTCGCCACCGAGGTTCCCTGTCGCAGTCGCTCCTGGGCGACGGTGAGGCGCCAGTCGGTGACGTACTCGGCGGGCGGCTGTCCCACGACATCCCGGAAGCGGGCCGCGAACGCGCTTCGTGACATGTTCGCGTGGCGTGCCATCGTGGTGAGTGTCCATTCGCGGCCCGGCTCCTCGTGGATGGCGATGATCGTGGGCGCCAGGCGCTCGTCGGACAGGCCGGGAAGGAGGCCGGGGGGAAGGCCGAGGTCCGTGGTGTGGTCGACCATCCAGCGGAAGAGCTGGATCAGCACGACCTCGAAGAGGCGATCGGCGATGACCCGGCGCCCGCAGCGCACGTTGTCGATCTCGCCGAAGAGGAGGTCGAGCGCCGGCGTCAGGCTCGCGACCGCATCGAGCGGGAGGATGATGACCGGCGGCAGTGTGCGCACGAGGGGATGGGTGGATCCGCCCACGAAATCGAGGGTCGCGCAGGCGAAGTCGGAATCCTCGACGGGCGCGTTGTGGAACGCGTGCTCCAGCGGACGCGGGTAGAGGAGAAGGCTGGGGTCCTCCACCTCGACGTGCTCCAGCCGGCCGCTCGATCCCACGTGCGTCACCGTCATCTCACCCTGTCGCAGCACGTGCAGGAACCCGCGTCCGGGTTCGGCGGCCAGAGTCGTCACGCCGCAGAGCGGGCCCGAATGGAAGAGGCGCGTGCGCACACGGAAGCGTTCCAGCAGCGGTGAGATGCGATCGAGCGGCGGCACGGATGCAGGATGCCAGACGATTTGACATGTAGTCAAGACAATTTGCAGCGATACGTCCAGAAAGGCACGACAGCATGCATGCACGCCACCCGGTCACCTCATCGGCCGGAGACGCGTCAACCCCACGCTAAGGAGCGTCCCCATGTCGCATGTCCCCCTCGTTGAGCCCGCGTCGACCTCGGGCACCGTGAAGGATCACCTGGACCAGATCAACGGAGCCTTCGGCGTCGTGCCCGCCATGTTCCGTACCGTCGCCAACTCACCGGCCGCCCTCCAGAGCATGTGGGGATCGTTCGGCGCTCTCGGCGGTGGCACGATCGGCGCCGCTCTGGGTGAGCAGATCGCCGTCGCCATCGCGAACCGCAACGCGTGCACCTACTGCCTGTCGGCCCACACCGTCCTCGGCCAGAAGGCCGGCGTGAGCAAGGAGGCCATGCAGGCCGCCCAGACCGGTGAGTCCGACGACCCCCGGACGCGGGCCATCCTCGCCTTCGCACTCGCCGTGGTGGAGGAGCGCGGCCAGGTGACGGGCGACGACGTGCAGGCGCTGCGCGACCAGGGCGTCAGCGACGAGGAGATCGTCGAGATCATCGGTCACGTGGCCCTCAACCTCTACACCAACTACATCAACGTCGCTCTGGACGTCCCGGTCGACTTCCCGGTCATTCCATTCCGGGAGCCGGCGGCAGCCTGACGCGGCAAGGAATGTGACCCGGCCACCGGGATCGTAATCCGCGAGACGCCGTCACGGCGGCCGCTGCCCGCTCGACGGTGATCTCCGTCCTCACCCGGATGTGATCGTCGATCGGCGGGCCGACGGGCGGGGACCGGTGCGTGACCACACCGGTCCCCGCCCGTCGTATGGCCCGGCTGGATCCGGAGTTCGCACTCAACCGGCCACGCCGTCGCGCCGGGGACGAGAGCGCGTCCGGCCGTGCGGTCCGGACGATGTGCCGTCGCCCTTCAGCGTGTAGTGGAGGACCCTTCGGTTACCGCCGATCCGCATCAGAGGATCGTGAGCCCTCACGGGAGCCATCCCACGCGACGGCGGCATATGCGTGACGAACCAGCTGGTCGCGCCGCTGCGGGCCGATGGGCGACCAGTCGCGGGTTTCGCTCAGCCGGGTCGCGGGCCAAATGACGTGTGAGCGGCGGCCGGAGCGTGCTCGCCGTCCACGCGGAAGATCTCCGCGTTCGGCGGGAATCCGTCGAGCGCCGTCTTCTTCGGTGGCTTCGTGTAGCGCGCGATGCGCGTGTCCTGCTCACCCTCTTCCACCACGCCGTGCCAGAGCATCGGCACTCCGCTTCCGGCGCCCGGGGCCGCGCCCTCCATGAGCTGTACGTGAAGGTGGGGTTCGGAGGAGTTCCCGGTGTTGCCGATGCGGGCGATCAGCTGGCCTTCCTCCACGCGTTCCCCGGAGCTCACGGCGGCCGACCCCTGCATGAGGTGTGCGTAGACCGACGATGTACCGTCGTCGTGAGCGACGATCACGTGGTTGCCGCCGAGCGAGCGGAAGCCACCGAGGAATCGGATCAGGCCCTCGATCGTCACCATGACGATCATCGCCGGCCATGTGTTGCGCGCCAGGTGATCGCGACGATCGTCGACCACGCGCGTCACGGTGCCCGCCGCGACCGCGAACACCGGATCACCGAAGCAGGAGTACTCCTCGGGCCGGTCGGGCATCAGGCCACGACGCATGAGGGAAGGCGAGTCCCCGTCGCTCGGGCGGACGACGTCGACCGCATACATCTGCCCGTTCGTGCGGGTGCCGTGGCTCGGCACCCTGGATCCGGGGCTGTTGATCGCGACCCACCGTCCGCGGACGGGTGCGGCGACCGTCACCGGACCGCGATCCACCCGGCCGGGCGGGATCATCAGGAGCACGGCCAGCACCAGGCAGGTGACGATGACGGCGGCGGCCGGGGCGCCGCTCCCGGTCGCGGCATCGACAGCTTCGTTCACGGCGATGAAGCCGATTAGGGCGAGAAACCACACCGGCCGGAGCTGTGCGATCCGGTTCCTCATCGTGCGCCTCCGGGACACGTGAGTCGCGGCGGACCGACGGAGACGAAGCTTGACGACGTGCGGGTGTCGTACGTCTCACCCATGCGGTCAGGGTCACGGACCGGCGACGCTCCCGCAATCCGCATGGGTCCGGCGGACCGGCCCGCTGCCCGGCCCGATCTTCGCCTCCGAGCGTCAGCCGGCTCAGATCCCGCCGGGCGGTTCCGCCTCCGGATTCAGTGAGAAGTGCGTGTGGACGGCGAGGAGTCCGTGCGCTGATCCCTCATCTCGTCGCAGCACGATGGTGCAGCGACCCCGCCGGTCGAACGTCGATCCGTCCGGTCGGACCCCGTCGGACGTCCACAGGGCCGTCAGCATCACCAGGGTGGCGTCGGCCGCCGCCTCGACCGTCAGCGTGCCCGGGACCGCCGAGAAGCCGCGGGTCGTGGTCCATGTGGGGCGCCACTGCCGGGTCTCGAGGTCGTCAAGATCGGTCAGGCGCTCGGCGCGTGTGCCGAACGAGGAGCACTCCGGGTCGAAGAGCCGCCGCCCGGATGTGAGGTCACGGTCGCGGACGCAGGCCGCGAAGTCGTCGAACCACGCTGTGGCGGCGACCTCGGCCGCGGTGATGTCGCCGTGCCGGGTCGTCACGGCCGCCGCTCCTCGCCGACGGCCGCGAGGGCAACCGTCAGTGCGTCGGTCAGATCGGTGCGCCCGTGCCTGGCGGCCCGATCCGCCATCCGCCGCCCCAGCCGGACCTTGTAGGCGTCGTTGAACGCGACGGCAGCGACGTCGTCCATCGTCGCCATGACCTCGAACGCGGGCGGGCTCGCGACGCCCTCGATCCAGAAGCAGGCCTGTGTGGTGACGCATTTGAAGCAGCGACCGCAGTTGCGATCGAGCTCCTCGCCCTGCCAGCAGACGCGCAGGTCGTTGACGGCTGCGGGCACGTCGACCAGCGCCACGACCTTGTCGAGCTTGTCGAAGGCGGCGCCGTCGTGCCAGACCGGACGGGACGTCGATCCGAGGAGAGGGTCGGTCTGGGCGGTCGAGCCCCAGCGCGGAAAGGGCTGGTCGTAGGGGTAGCTGGAGGGGATGACGGTACGGGCGAACCACTGCTCCAGGCACGACAGGGCGAACGCGAGCCAGATGCCATGGACCTGGTGGGCCCAGTCGCAGCCGGTGGCCGTCTCCAGCCGCTTGACGTCGGTGTGGAGCGCGTAGGCGTCCATCCCGAAGGACCCGAGCATCCGGCGGGAGCGATCGAAGGCCGATCCGAAGGTGGCCGTGTCGGCGGCCGGGATGTCGAATCCGTGGATCATCAGTCCCGCGGTCAGATCGGTGCGGCGATGCGGCCCCGGCAGCGCTCCACGGCGACCACGGGCCGCGGTGAAGCAGCTGTCGACGCCGCCGGAGAAGGCGGTGATGCCTCCCGCTCCCGGCGGAGGTGGTACCGCGGCCCAGCTCGGTGCCGCGATCGGAACCGCGTGGAGCTCGGTATAGAGCGAGGCCATGGCCTCCTGCCATTCGGCGAGCCCGGCCGCCGTGCCCGGGTCGATGGGATCGGCGAGATGGATCGGATGCCCCGCGATCATCGCGGGCACCAGGAAGGCGAGAAGGAAGGGACGCACCGAGGGGACGAACCCGGCCGGATCGGGGCAGCTGAACGTCACCTGGACGGAATGGCGCTTGCCATCGGCCTCCATCCACCCCGACCACCGGACGTGGTCATCTTCTGTGATCGGGTCGTCGTACCCGATGCGTGTGACTGACACTCTGCTCCCGTTCGCCGCTGGCCTGGACGTGCCGGGAGTGTACGGAGCGACGCTCGTGGTGAGATTCGAATCCACAGCAGTTGTGGATTATTGCCGGGACCAGGCCCTCGGGGCACCTCACATTGCTTGTCCAGACGGTAGTCGGGGAAGGCCACGTTTACCGCTTCGATGAAGGTCAGGGCCGTAGCCCGGATGGCGGTGTTGCGGACAGCGGTCGCCGTTTGAAGAGCAGATCCCTCGATGAAGGTCAGAGCTTCAACACCCTGATGGACGGTGGGGTAGTCGACCGGTTGGTGGTGGTGTCGTCCCCCCTGATGACGGTCAGAGCCCGAGGCTCTGATGGTAGCCCCGGATGAAGCGGCCAGTCACGATGTCGGTCGAGTCCACTCGATGAAGACTAGGGCCCATAGGTCCTGACGGTCCGATTGCGTGTCAAGTAGATCGCGAGGGCCTGCCTTCGACGAAGGTGAGGGCCCGAACGCCCTGACGGCATCACCACATGCTGGGCTCCCTGTTCCTGCTTTCTCATCAGCGTCGATGAAGGTCAAGGTCCGAGGGTTGATGGTGATGTCAGCGCCTAGCGCCGAGAGGTGCGCGAGCCCTCGATGAAGGTCAGGGCCCGAAGGCCCTGATGGTGACTATGTGGGCGACGATGACGGCACATCGACCATCCCTCGATGAAGGTCAGGGCCCGAAGGCCCTGATGGCGTAAGCGTCGACGATGTACTTGTTGATCGTCCAGAGCCCTCGATGAAGGTCAGGGCCCGAAGGCCCTGATGGCGCGGAGGGGAGGAACCCCCATCCGCGGGCAATCTCCCCTCGATGAAGGTCAGGGCCCGAAGGCCCTGATGGTGGTGCGGTGTGGGGGACCTTGCCCGTCCCCCTCACCCCTTCCCTCGATGAAGGTCAGGGCCCGAAGGCCCTGATGGGAGCACGGGCACAGCGTGTCGTTCGCGGTGAAGGACGACCCTCGATGAAGGTCAGGGCCCGAAGGCCCTGATGGAGCGTGCGTTCACCCTGTCGACGACGGGGATCCCGGTTCCCCCTCGATGAAGGTCAGGGCCCGAAGGCCCTGATGGATCGCGACGTGCTGCGGCCTGCCGTTGCGCGTCTCCCACCCCCCTCGATGAAGGTCAGGGCCCGAAGGCCCTGATGGACCCGGTGAAGATCTGGCCGTTGATGTCGAGCCGGAGCCCTCGATGAAGGTCAGGGCCCGAAGGCCCTGATGGACCCGCAATGCGGAGGAAGTGCTCCTGGGCCGTCTTCCCTCGATGAAGGTCAGGGCCCGAAGGCCCTGATGGGTTGCCGGGGACCGACTCAAGGGCGAGCTTTGCCCCTCGATGAAGGTCAGGGCCCGAAGGCCCTGATGGTCAAGGGGCTCCCCTCACCGGGGGTCCTGGCCGCGAACCCTCGATGAAGGTCAGGGCCCGAAGGCCCTGATGGTCCGCCGCCGGGTCCGCGACGTTCACGACCACGACGACCCCTCGATGAAGGTCAGGGCCCGAAGGCCCTGATGGCGCAGGGGCATGAAGGCACCCTGGTAGGTGAACGGGGACTCCCCTCGATGAAGGTCAGGGCCAGAAGGCCCTGATGGGCGTGACGAGCGTCGTCTGCTTCGGCAGGCGGCGACCGCCCCTCGATGAAGGTCAGGGCCCGAAGGCCCTGATGGTGGTCCCCGCGGCGGCCGCCCCATTCGGCGGTGAGGGTGACCCCTCGATGAAGGTCAGGGCCCGAAGGCCCTGATGGAGTCGGCGGTGAGCGGCGGCCACGACGACTTCTGCGCCCCTCGATGAAGGTCAGGGCCCGAAGGCCCTGATGGGTAGGGAAGAACAACCCCAGCACCGCGAGCGCAGAGCCCTCGATGAAGGTCAGGGCCCGAAGGCCCTGATGGTCGACGTCCTGGAGCTCGACCACTACGACCCCGCTAACTACCCCTCGATGAAGGTCAGGGCCCGAAGGCCCTGATGGGGGGCCGCCAGTAGGGGCGGCGCAACGCGTCGACGCCCCACAGCCCTCGATGAAGGTCAGGGCCCGAAGGCCCTGATGGGACCGGCGGTCCGCCCGCGAGGGACGAGAGGTCGAACGTCACCCCTCGATGAAGGTCAGGGCCCGAAGGCCCTGATGGCGGGGCGCAGGCAACGGCGGCCCTCCGGCTCAACGACCCCTCGATGAAGGTCAGGGCCCGAAGGCCCTGATGGGTGGGCGCGCCAGCAGGCCCTTCACCTCCGCCCCCCCTCGATGAAGGTCAGGGCCCGAAGGCCCTGATGGCTGTCGTCATCCACGATCGCGGCCGGGGAGGTCGTCACCCCCTCGATGAAGGTCAGGGCCCGAAGGCCCTGATGGTCGTGAAACCGGGGAGGCCGTCGAGGTCCCCGACCAGGTCCCTCGATGAAGGTCAGGGCCCGAAGGCCCTGATGGCGAAGGGCAAGGGCACATGTACCGACTCGTCAAACCCCCTCGATGAAGGTCAGGGCCCGAAGGCCCTGATGGCGAGTTCCACCTCGACATGCATCGCCAGTGGGAGAACCCTCGATGAAGGTCAGGGCCCGAAGGCCCTGATGGCTCAACCCCCGCCCCCGGAGGTGGGGGTGCTCGGCATCCCTCGATGAAGGTCAGGGCCCGAAGGCCCTGATGGGTAGTCGCCGGTGGACGGTTTTCTCCCGGTTTTCGCAGTCGAGCCCTCGATGAAGGTCAGGGCCCGAAGGCCCTGATGGGCGTCCACCCAGTGGATGAACCACTGGTCCCTGGTGGTCCCTCGATGAAGGTCAGGGCCCGAAGGCCCTGATGGGGTGTTGTGCTCGATCCCCATCCCGTGCGGTGTGGGCCCCCTCGATGAAGGTCAGGGCCCGAAGGCCCTGATGGGCGGCGAGGTGCATCTCGTCGGGGGATTCTGATTTGGGGGCCCCTCGATGAAGGTCAGGGCCCGAAGGCCCTGATGGATGGGCTCCGCCGTCATCCCTCCGATGAGGTTGGTGGGCCCTCGATGAAGGTCAGGGCCCGAAGGCCCTGATGGGGCCGTCAGGTCAAACGTCAGGTACGTCGTGTCGACCGTCCCTCGATGAAGGTCAGGGCCCGAAGGCCCTGATGGAACTCGCAGCGGTAAATGCCGACGTGCGTCGTCCATCCCTCGATGAAGGTCAGGGCCCGAAGGCCCTGATGGCCCGTGAGCCCACCACGGGTCGTCGGACCCGATGACCCCTCGATGAAGGTCAGGGCCCGAAGGCCCTGATGGCTCATTGAACTCGGCGTGGAAACGAAGCCACCCGGTGAGCCCTCGATGAAGGTCAGGGCCCGAAGGCCCTGATGGTCAGCTTATAGGTATGTGGGAACCGCGACTGGGCCGACCCTCGATGAAGGTCAGGGCCCGAAGGCCCTGATGGGTTCCGCTTCGTCCGTGCTATCCAGCTTTTGACGAGGGCCCTCGATGAAGGTCAGGGCCCGAAGGCCCTGATGGTTGGGGGAGTTCCCGTGGGAGGCGGGCGGAGGCGAATTCCCCTCGATGAAGGTCAGGGCCCGAAGGCCCTGATGGCGCTGTGACTGTCGTCCATGTCTGGTCGGGGATGTCGACCCCTCGATGAAGGTCAGGGCCCGAAGGCCCTGATGGTGGAGGTCGCTGCGCCGTCACCAGGGGACCTCGCCTTCCCTCGATGAAGGTCAGGGCCCGAAGGCCCTGATGGCGCACCGGCAGCTCCCTCGACATGTTCATCCTCCCGGACACCCCTCGATGAAGGTCAGGGCCCGAAGGCCCTGATGGCTCCGCGAAGTCCGACGCATCGCTCGGTGACCCACCCCCTCGATGAAGGTCAGGGCCCGAAGGCCCTGATGGGTGGGACAGGGCGGTTGACGAGACGGCCTCGTGCAGTGCGACCCTCGATGAAGGTCAGGGCCCGAAGGCCCTGATGGGTGGCGGCGCGGACACGGGTGCTGTCGCCCCCACCGACCCTCGATGAAGGTCAGGGCCCGAAGGCCCTGATGGAACACGTCCGGGCAGTACCGCCGCGCACCCCTCCCCTCGATGAAGGTCAGGGCCCGAAGGCCCTGATGGTTCACCCGGAACGAGTACGTCGCACCGAACGTCGGGCTCCCTCGATGAAGGTCAGGGCCCGAAGGCCCTGATGGATCGGGTGCGAGTCATGTTGTCAAGTGGCCGGAATGCCCTCGATGAAGGTCAGGGCCCGAAGGCCCTGATGGCAAGCTCACGGCGGTCTCCGGGTTCGACGACGAGGGATTCCACCCTCGATGAAGGTCAGGGCCCGAAGGCCCTGATGGGTGGCGGCGTGATGCTGAAGGCGTCGGGTCCGGCCCTCCCTCGATGAAGGTCAGGGCCCGAAGGCCCTGATGGG
>CAYOSM010000002.1:16154-56246 GCA_964406645.1 uncultured Bifidobacteriaceae bacterium
GGCGTCGGGTCCGGCCCTCCCTCGATGAAGGTCAGGGCCCGAAGGCCCTGATGGGGGGTCCTAGAGACCCCACTGCTTGAGGGGTTTGTGAAGCCTGCCGCGAAGGCTCTTGAGTTGTCAAGGACCGAAATCGCCGTCAATGATACGCACGGCTCCGGAGATCTTAGGATTTGCAGGGCTTCTTATAGCGCGAAGGCTCCCGGCGAATACTCGGATACCGAAGATCTCGCCGATCATGCGATTGGGGGCTGATCGGACCAGAGATCTGGGGTTGCTCCGATGCGTTCGAACCTTGTTGGGCCGATTCCGTTCAGCGGTCCAAGATCGCAGAAGAGGAGGGAGTCCGTATCACGATCGATCGCGGCGAGAAGCGTCGCTTTCAGCCGAACGAACTGTGCCGCGCGTCCATCGACGACGAAGACTGAGTACTGTATCCGCTCTCCATAGGAGTTCAGAGTGTTTGCGATCCGTGTGCGCCGTTGGTCGCTCACGATGTCATACGCCACGAGAAGGCGTCGGATGGGTTGAACACTGCTCAACGTGTTCGTACGCCGATATAGGCGGATTGCGAGCCGTCAATCACACCGAGGATCATGCGCGCCTGCACTTCGATTGCGCGGCGCCACGTCACTCGATAGCCGAAGACAGGGTGCTGGAACTCCGTTGTGATACGGCGCTCGAAAGCGGCGATGAGCGCGCGGCGGCCCTGATCACGAAAGCGGGTCGATCCCAGAGCCTCCGTGAAGTGCTCGGGACGCAGCTCCCCATTGTTGAACGCTCCGACCACCACAGCATCGGCAATCGGGGCACGGAATTCCTCCATGAGATCAAGTGCCAGTGCCGGCTTGTTGCGCGTCGGCGTATGGAGGAATCCGCCCGACGGGTCGAGGCCACAGCTCGCAATTGCGCGGACGCACTCGGAGAGCAGAAGCCCGTAGGAATAGTTCAAACTTGCATTCATCGGATCCGTCGCCGGTCGTCGGGAGCGTGTCCGCAACTCAAAGCCGGCATCTTGGACCCGCTTGCTCAGCATGGATGAGAACGAAGAGAAGTAGCGGGACGCTGCATCCCCTTCGATCCCCAGGAGTCGGTTCACGTCAGACGCCTGGCTCGCGAGACGCTGCAACTCACGCAGGCGTCGATGCTGTTCGGGAACATCACCGTGGCGCCGCAACAGCGTTGCCTGATTGGCGATCTTTGCGGAGATGAACTCCCGGGACAGCTCGAGTGCTGATTCTGGCGAGACTCGGTGTTGGCGAGCCCGCTGCAACGCGTTGGGAGAGTCGCCGGTTACCGACCATCCGACGAGGCGGCCTCGCCCGGTTAACCAGACGATGGCCGCTGACCTCCAGAGCATCTCCCGGATCAGAGCGCCACTGACATCGACGTTCCCATGGATCATCAGAGCTGCGACCCGCTCGATGGGTATGGAGGCCAGGGACTCCTCACGCCGTGCCACTTCGAGTCGGCCACTTCGTAAAGAGGCACGCGAGCCGGGCGTCTGGAGGTGAAGAACCATTCCAGTCGGGTCGCTGACACCGATTCGACGAGTTCGGGTGGGCCGTGTGCGTTCATCTGGTAGGCAAACGCCTGCATGAGAGCATCGGTCGCACTTCGGGTTGTCGATGAGCGGCTCGGGAGCGGTTGGCGCTGAGATCGTCGCTCGGGTCGCAGCCACGGCGCGTTCTGCCATCTCACGATCGCCGTCCTCGATTGCGACGGGAACACGACGCTTATGGGTGCTGAACCAGATGGCGTGTCCGCCGATTTCGTGACCCATCTCCCGGAGCAGGATGTCCTGGAGGGCGAGTTGTAATCGCATCGCGTCCGTGATGTCCATTGATCGCCGTTTCGGTGTCGCCTTGTGCTCCACGACCGTGAGGGCCCCGTCTGCCTGCACGATCGCATCGCATCGGCCGGTCAAACCTAACCGGTCACTCGTGATATCAACGGCCAAGAAGCGCTCGCCGCCAGAGGCTGAACGATCGTCGACTGTGGCAGCGTCACGCAGTCCGACGGCGATGGCTTCGGCATCGGCGTGTTCGCCGACCGCTTCCAGCCAGGCTCGCCGTGGGCAGAAGACGTGGTGAGCTACGAGGCTCACGGGGATGCGACCCGGGTCATCTCCCTCATCCATTGATGGTCACCAGGTCCCCCAGGTTGGCGATCCACTTGGCTGCGCTCGCTGTCCCGTCGTTTCGGAAGCTGAACCGAGCGACGCACTGTATCCCCTGTGCACGTAGCCATGCTTCCGATGTGGCCCGTCTTCCATCAGGTGTGCCGGCCGCGACGACAACACCGGCATGATGAGTGGCGAGGAGATCCCGAAGTCGAGAAACGCCGAGGAGTGAAGTCGTCATCGGGAGTGCGCACATGGCGGGGCCGGTATCCAGGAACGTGGTGGTCAGAGACCGAAGGTTTGCTCGTGGGGCTACGGGGCAGAGCGCCATTCCCCAGTGCGCGAACCATGAGATGGCGGACCCGAAAGTTCCGTTCGGTGCAAGGCCGGCACAGGCACTCGGGTCATCCGACACCGGGTTCGCAGCAGTCAACGCGACCAGCAGTTGATCCGGGCCCATCCGTTCCACCGCGGCGGCATCCTTCCGCAGGCGATTCGTGACCAATTCGGAGCCTGAATTACGTGGCTGAGTGTCGAACCGGCTCGCCCCGTAGTCCGGTTGGTGTTCTCCCTTCCGGTTGCGATGCCAATAACTGGGCTCTCCGAGGCCACCGAGCATCCTCAGATGGACGAGGGAATTCGCTGCATCGAGTGCATCGACCACGGCGTGACGCCGCTCGACGAATGCCGGCCAATCGTCGGGCGCGATGCCTCTTCGGGGACTCATCAATCCACGTGGCTTCCGCGTTCCGTCAGGGAAGCTCTCGTCCAACCACGCATGCGCGGCCTGCGTCTGGGTCATCAGAGCGTCATAAATGTCCTGCCAGTCATTCGTGCCGACGATCTCGATGACCGGTCGCGGGTCCATTGACGACGTCCATGCGACCCGAACTTGCCCGTGGCCGAAACTGCTCTGTAAGAGCGCGCCGATCCCGAAGAGGGCGAGATGGGATGCAAGGAAGCGGGGATCTGCGCCATTCATCGTGAGCTGGAAGGTGCGCGTCCGATCAGCATTGTGTCGTGGCGCCATCGTGGCAGCGAGTGCTTCTGCGTATGGAGTCGGTTGGGAGGGCTCCCGCGAGATCTGGACATCGGAAGCCCGAAAGACGGACTCCAGGTACGCACACCCCCACACTCCGAAACGCTCGTGGGTTCGATCAATGACGGTGTTCCAATAACCCTCGTCGAACAGGGCTTGTGCGTTCGTTCGGTCGTCGGTCGGCTCCAGTAGTCTGTCGGAAGCTTGGGGGAAGAGCGGTCTGCCGTGTCCGTGGTGGGTGCCGACGAGCCGGAGGATCAAATCGTTCGCGGTGATGTCCGCCGCCGGGTCGCAGTCGAGAAGCGACCGCTGTTCATGGCGCCACCCACGTGGCAGGCCACTCATTGCCTGCGCCTCGCGCACCTCACCGATACGCCGATGCCCGCTCTTCGCCAGAGGCTCGTCAGTTGAGCCGAGCATCGTCTGGAAGCGTCGATCGGTCTTTCCGCGGTCGTGATAGAGGCCAGCAGCGGTCATCGCATCGATGACATGGGCCGGCAGGCCTAGACGTGCCGCTGTCGCCCTAGCTCGAGCGGAGACGTCACGAAGGTGTATGTCGAGCGGAACCGGCTTCGCATCCTCCGCCACGAGCTCAATCTGGTCATCAGTCCGCTGGATGCGCCGGTCCGTGACGACAACCCAGTTCACCGACTCCCGCTCGCTGTCGCTGCCGTTCTCCGCACTCTCTGAGATGACCTGAATATCGAAGTTCGCAAACGGGCCCTTCAATGCGGTTCCGAGCGAGGATAGATGCCCGGCCCATCGTTGATCATCTATTTGCTGCGCGGCTTCGGAGATCAGGCTGGCGAATGCCTGCCGCTCCGCGCGAGTTTCGACACCGGCCTCTCGACATTGCTCGACGATCGCGGAGATGGTGCTGGCGGAGAGGTGCCGCGCGATCGGGAACATCGTTCCGATGCGCAGATCCAGGGCCCCATCCATCATCCCGGTTTCCTCCAGGACGTCCTCCGCCGTATGAGTACGCCTGTCGGTGAGAATGCCCGCTTGCCCATCGAGGATCTCAGCCCGCGCATCGATGACGAGGATGTCGCCCGGACGAAGCGTCGCATCGAGTACGCGTTCCGGCTCAGAGCCTTCGGCCACCCGGTATAGGGGCGGTGGATCGTCCAGTTCCAGGAATTGCTCGATGAGTACCCGGGTCTCACCGATGCGAGCGGGGAATACCTCGCCTGCATGGATCCGCGTGGCCCGCAAGTACTCGATATCGGATGGATCGCCGGTGAGATGGCGACGAACCACGACACCGACGTCGATGTCGGTGTCGAGGTCATCAGACAACCACACATCGAGATCAGGCTCTGCTCCGCATGGGACGGATGTATTCGCGAGGTGCCACCCGTTCCACCGCTCGAGGCGATGGAGCAGGCGCGTCCTGGTGCCGGGCGGAGGATCGAGCGCCAGAACCCAGGGGGCAATGCTCTGGCCATCCTCGAGGCGGCGTAACCAGCGGTGAGCGGCCGCGAGATCCGCTAGGTCGTACGGTCCGATGTGGGCGTCTTTGATCTCCCGCTCGTCCTCGTCCGATTGAATACGGAAGCCGCCATCCTGTTCGATGAGTATGCCGTCGGGGCCGAGGATGGTGAATACCGCGTTGCGACGTTGTCCAAGCCGATTAACCCGTCCGGCGCGCTGCGCAAGCGCTGCGCCGGGTGCGAGCTCGCTGACGGCACCTGCGAGGTCGATATCGATGCCGACCTCCAGGCTTTGGGTTGTGACGAGGACGCGCACGCCGGCGCTTCCCTTGATGTCCAACAGACCAGGGTGACGAACGTGGCGGATCTGGTCGAGGTCGAATCGGCGCATCCGGCCACAGATCAGAACGGCATCTTCGCCCAAGGCGAAGCCCCGTTGTTCTAACGCGCTGTGGACGGCGACGGCATCTCGGACGGTGTTGACGAAGCAACCGATGGTCGCCGGGCCGGCGTCGTCCTCCACCGTCTTCGTCAGATCCACGACTAGGTCGACGAGTTCTGCGATATACGAACTCTTAGTCTTCTGCTGCGTCGGCCATGTCGACGATCCAACGATTCTCAGTTCTTTGGCCGCGTTCATCCTTTGAGCAAGGACGCCGTCGAGAAGTAGGTCCGCCTCCTGCACCCCGATGTCGCTCACCCCTGAGCCAGGGGAACTGCTCGCGGGTGTGGCACTCGTCTCAACACACTGAAGCCGGGGAACGCCGAGATCTTCGTCGCGCTCTTGGAGTTGCGCGATGCGGCGCGCGGTGGCAATGAGTTGCCGGGAGAGGTGAGCCTCATCGACAATTACAGCGGCGTCGACGCCAAGCAGCCCCGCCTCGACAGGCCATGCGCCTCGGGCGCTGCCGTACCCACGGAGAAGGAGGCGGCTCCCCCACATGTCCGGAGTCGCGCAGATGATGGCGCAGGCCGTCGGCTCGTATCGCCACTGCGTCGATGGCGGTTGGCCGCCGCGCAGACGAGCGATGAGGAATGGCGTGTCTTTTGCTCCGGGAGAGGGTTGTCGGAGATCACGAAGGATTCTGGAGACGGTCGCGGCAGCGCTGTCGGCATCGCCGTCGCGGGTGAGGTGGTTCTGCAGATCGCGGGCGTGCTCGTACTGATCGTCGACGAGAGCACGCCGGTCCACGACCATCGCCAGGCGACGTGGCACACGTGTGCTGCCCTGCGCGACGCTGAGCGCAACGGCGAAGACATGGACGTCGATGACACTGGTTTTCCCGGCGCCTGTGGGGGCTGAGATGCGGTGTGGCCAACATCCGGTGCTGAGCAGGTGATCGAGAAGACGTTCCTGCCAGGCGAACGGGCGATGGCCTGTGACCTCAGAAAAGAACTCAGTGAAATCCTGTCGGGTGAGCTGTCGGTTGCCGATCCTCATGCGTCATCACCTGAAGGCCTATGCGGGATCAGGAGACCGCCGCCCAGATGACGGGCCTGACCGATCGCGATGAGTTCGCGTCCGGTGGCGAGATCACCTAATGAGAGTGTCGCGTTGTAGGGAGCGACCACCGCTCGCGGATGCACGCGATGGACGAACCTCGCTTGGTTCGAACGTATCGCTTGGATACGGTGGGTGGTGACACCGCGTTCTTCAGCTCGGTGTGCGAGGCGGGCCATCCACCTCATGCCCCTGCCGGGTTCGTCCAGGTCATCACGCCATACCAATCCTACGGAAAGTGCGATGGCTGTGGGGATACTCCAACCCGCTGCACGCGACGGCCGGATGTCAGACACCGCGGGTACGGCCGTTTGAACGAGCCCCTCCGACTCTGGCATATCCCAGAAGGTGGCGGCGTCTGCCATCGTCGCTCCATCATCTCTTCGGAATCGGATTTGTCGACCACCGACACCGCTGAACTGACGCATTCCGTCGACAGCATCCAGAGTGACCGCCAACTCGTCATCCGGTGCGTCATGGGGGATCAGAACGGCGAGGGAGGTTCCTCTGGTGACGTGCGCGGAACCCATTGACGCCGTAACGAACTGAATCGCGAGACGGTTGGCAGGACGAACGACTTCCTCCGCGTAATGGCCGGTGACGAGAGGCGGGGCCCCGTCTCCGATCTCGGAGATGAGTGCGCGATGGAACCGGACCGCGGTTGCGACACGCCAGTCGACATCGATCCCAGCATCTCTCTCGACATCGATGGGGATGAGCACGACACGATCCCACGGGGCGCGGCTCTGCTTCTCGACGGTGAGATAGCGGCGGCGTGCGATGCTGGCTGTGACGCGGGGAGGAGGTGAAACGTCGTCTGAACCGGAGTGTTTGCGTTCCGGTGTGATCCGCCGGGTCATGTACTGCGTGTGGCCATCAATGAGCGCTTGGGTTCGTCCCGGCTCCGGTGCATCGACATCGATACCTGGTCTCGACCACGGAGTGGCATCAGGTGCCCAGGTATGGGTGGGATGTCGGTCATCCGTGCGGAGTCGGACGGGCGATTCGGCGGTACCCAGATGGGAGGTTTCTGATGCCAGCGCATCGAGCGCGTGGCGGATGTCGTCCGGCGGGTCCTCCGACCAAGTCCATCCGTATTCTCCCGCGATCGCGACGGTCGCCTCAGGATCATCGCCGACCTTCTTGTCGAGTTGCCACTGACCGCCCTCCTTCGGAAGGGTTCCGGTCGCACGGAAGCGCAGATGGTCCCGCGAGGGTCGGCGATGCTCGGGCACAATAATCCCGTCGGGGGCGTTTGCTTCGAGCCACTTCAGGGCGGCTTCATCCTCCGTACTTGGCATAAGAAGGCCCGTATCCGGATCGAGGGTGGCGCGCACACCTGAGCCGGCTGCGGCGAGAAGAGCGCTGTGAACACGAGCGGGGCTCGGGACAAGGTCCAGTTCGCCTTCACCGGTATGCGCGCGATAGAAGCCGAGTGGGAACTCGGCGATCAGTGCGAAGGGCATGTCTCAGCCCGCTTCACTGTCGCTGTCGGCATCGCTGGCCCCTGCGATGACCTCCGGATCACCTTGAACGTCGAGGACCTGTCCCTCCCATCGGATGCCCGCCCTTTCCTCCGCCGCTGCAAGTGCGTCGGCCAAGAGCCTATTCGCGTCATTGATTGTGGCCGGGAGTTCGATCTCTTCGACCCGTCCTGCGCGGCGATCGATTTCCGCGGCGGCCGGACCGGCCTCAACGAGGTCGCAGTTGGCCCGCAGCACCAGTTCATCGTAGGAGCGGACGAGCCCATTGATGGCCAAGGCAGCGAGGAGCGCCCGGCATGCTGCGTCGCCTTCCGGCGTCGCACCGAAGCGGATCTGTCTCAACGCGGCGAACGACAGGACGCTGGACCGGACGATACGGTCGCATGCCACTCCGGACAAAGCCGCAAGTGTCGGGGGAATACCACCGAGACCGAATTCCGAACCGCTGTAGCCATCCGTTTTCGCCTTCTTTGCTCCTTCGGTCACCTTCTTGATCAGGCTGGCGCTCATCTCCCCTTTCTGGCGTGCGACCATCTCGGGGACGTGTTTGGTCGGAAGGAGCACCTGCATCGCCACAGGGTCGACGCGGGCGCCTCCGCGCTTCGCCGGACGGGAGTCGATGCAAAACCCGATGATCTCGCCGGTCAGAGCGCTGCGCCAACGCCCTTGTCTGGCACGGCGGCTCGAGTCCCAGGCCCCGAACACGAGCGAGAGGGGGCTTGCCTCAAGTAGTGCACGTGCATTGCCGGGAGTAGCATCGCGGAGTGCGCGATAGCGCGGATCGGAGACGGCTGGCTGCCCGTCGATGAGACCGGCTCTGAGATGGCCGTCGAAGACCCGATGCGGAAGCTGAAGATCTGTGTGTCGTTCGATGGCGCCGTCTCGCTCATAGGTCAGCACGATGCGGGGTAGGCGACGCAGCAGCGGGTCGTCGTCGTCGATGGCCTGCTGGATGGCGGCCTCTGCGCGATTCAGCTGACTTTGCTTGGAGTCGATGATCACCACCTCGCGCCAACCGGCATCGCTGTCGAAGCGCTTCTCGTACCAATAGACCCCCGCCGATTCTCCTCGTCCGGCGCTTGCGAATTTCGCCGGTGCGACGGTGCCGTGCGGGCCGGCGGCCGGGCGGAGTTCGGTCGTGATCGAGAGGCAGCTAGGGCCACCTGCGCGGGCCGCCTCTTCGAGTAGATCAGCGGTGAGTGGGATGCTCATGATCATTCTCCTTACATCTGATCTTTCAATGGTGTTTACGTCCTAATGACCCTACAGCTGCCCCTCAGACGCCCGATAACGCCCAGCCACTCGACTCTTGAGCCGCCAACCCGTCCCATCGAGCGGCTTCTAGATCGCAAGCACGCAGGTCTCTTCGACCTGCCATCCATTAATCGGCCTAATCACCTCGTCACTCTTCCAAGCGCCTCCCGCGTGGAGGCAGGCCGACAGGAGTCGACGGCGGCCCTGAACGGGAGTGTCTCCTACTCAGCAATCAGCCGTGCTTCTTGCCGTGAACACCTTCATTCTTCGGACGATGTCCACCGTCGAATCGGGTGGGTTCTACGAGTGTCGCCCGAACCTGTCGTCAGATGGACCGCCCACACTGCTGTTGGTCTGAGCAACAGCCGGCCAGTGTCGTGCCGGCCCCCACCGGCCGATAACCACGAGACATGGAAGGGCAACATGCGGACTGCAGGCAGTCCCCTCATGGGCCGTCTGGGACTCGAACGCAGGACCTTGGGATTAAGAGTCCGCCCAAGCTAGATGCGACGAAACGCCCTAGATGGCAACCGCCTGCTAAACACCGGGTTCCGTGTTGCGACTAGCTGTGGTGAAACCGGGGGTGTGGAGCCAAACCCGTTCCCGCAACGTTCCCGCACGCCGGGCCGAACACCTCGGGAGGGGCCCTGGAGCGTAAGGGCACGACGAAAGACAGCTACCGGTCCACCATCGCGTACGCGAAGCCGGCGTTCGGCGACAAGGTGGTCCGCCGGCTCACTGTCGCGTACGTCGCCCGGTTCTCCGACGTGATGAAGACCGCCCATGAGGTGAAGGAGCCGGACGGGAAGAAGATGCTTGCCCGCCGTCCCCTGTCCGCGTCAACCAGGGCGAAGCACCTACGGGTCCTCGGCGCGTGTTTGAATGCTGCGGTCGCTCACGGGTACGCGGCCCGGAACCCGTCGCGGATCTCCCCCGGTCGCAGAATCCACGTGCCGTGAAGCGGGAGTCCGCATACTTCGAGCAGGCGGAGCTGCAGCCCGTGTTCTCCCGGCTGCCCGACCGGGTGTACCGGGTGATCTCGGACGTCTCATTGAAGATCGGTGCCCGGCAAGGCGAGTTGTTCGCCCTCACCTGTGGTGCCGTCGACCTCACCGCCGGAGTGATGCGGATCCGCCTGACACGCACAGACAGGTATGTCCACCCGCCGAAGAGCCACGAGGTCCGGGACGTAGACCTCACCTCGGATGTTGTCGAGCTCCTGGGTCGGTGGTGGGGTGAACTCGGCAGCCCTGGTGACGACACGTTCGCGTTCCCGGGGGCCACCTCATCCGGTTACCTGGATCCGTCTACGTGGAGGTCGGAGCTGTACCGGGCGATGAAGGTCGCCGGCGTCGAACGCGTCGGGGTGACAGGAACCGCACGCACTGTCCATTCCCTGCGGCACACGTTCGCGAAACGCGCCCTGGAGGGCGGCGCCCCGATCACGTGGCTGTCCCGGCACCTCGGGCACTCCTCCGTGATGGTCACGGACGGGGTGTACGGCCACTTCGAACGGGCCGAGCGTCGGCGGCAGATCGCTGCGTTGGAAGGGGCCTTCGGAGTGTAGATGCGATCGATCGACTGCCGATATCAGTGGGAGCTCGTCGAGTCGACGGCTAGTGAGTAGAGCGGTCTGAGGGAAGCGCGACATCTTCGTTCAGGACGGGCTCTCTTGGGATCCATAGGCTCCAAGCTCGCGTCCGATCGAATCGACCTGGTCGGTAAGGGACCGCAAGGCCAGGAGCAGAGTGAAGTCGGTGTACTGATCAACGCGGGCTTGTCGTGTTCGGTTGCGTTCTAGGCCGGCGAAGAACTCGCTTTCGGCGTTCCGGATGCACTCCCCAAGGGAAGCGCGTCCAGGAAACCAGTTCGCCGTATGCCGGAGGTTCTGCAGCCCGTTGATGATGGTGACGTGCTGTTCTGGGCTTTGCGGGCCGTTGTGTGTGGCATAGAGGGTGAGCCGGTTGAGGTCGTCTACCGCGTCCGACAACTGCTGCCACCAATCGATCCTTGACTTGAGTAGGGCGAGTGCAACAGCGTTCTTCGCTGTTGTCTTCGCCTGCCAGACGCTGGTGAGCCATCCAGCGGCTGCCGCGATCAGTGCGCCGACGATCACATAGACACCGCTCGGAATCTCGTTGAACAACGAGTCGTCTTGGATGACGACTGGAATGGCTGCGGTGATCAGGTTGAGCATGCGAACGCCTCTGGAGGATCTTCGGTGCGGAGATCATCGCGAACGTCGCGGATGTGACCAATCCGACTACAGGCCTGCTTCGGGGGTGTGGGGGCAGGCGCTAGTGAGGCTCGCTGGTCGGAATCGTAAGCGGTCGACGCATCAGGACTCGCTGGGCAGGAAAGCCGATCGGTTCCCGCCTGGTTCCCGCGGCGGGCCCCAGCAGACACAGCGAGGAGAGTAAAAACTGCGATTAGCAGCCAGTCCCCTCATGGGCCGTCTGGGACTCGAACCCAGGACCTTGGGATTAAAAGTCCCCTGCTCTACCAGCTGAGCTAACGGCCCGGCGGTCGGAGCTTACCCCGTCGTGGCCGGTCCCCCGCCCGGTGCGCTCCCGCGCCGCCGGACGGGGGACGTGGCTCACGCCGCGTCGGTGTCCTGCTCGTCGGCCACGGCGAGGTCGAAGGACTCCTGGGAGAGGAAATCCGACGTCTCGCGTAGCTCGTGTTTCGACAGGCGGACGCTCACCACGCGGTGCTTGTGGTCGACGTCCGCGATGACACGTGATGGGACGAGGTGGGGATGGTGGAAGACATGGCCGGTCTCCACGACGAAGTTGGAGAGCGGCGTCTCGACGGTGCTGGGGTGCACACGTCCCACCGGGCCGTCGGTCGCCACCACGCGGTAACCGACGAGGTCGTTGGTGTTGATCGGGGGTGTGGGGGATTCGTCTGCCATGAGAGCGTCCCTCGGTCGGTGAGGATGTGGCTCCGAGAACGAATTCCGCGCGTACATTGCACGGATCGTCTCGTGCAACACGTGTTGCGGACAATGCCCGTCGGACCGGCCCGACGCAAGTTCGTGCGGGTGGTTGCCACCGGGCTCCTCCGATGCCTCTCAGGGGTGACGCCGGTGGGGCCGGGACGGGGACATCCGGTGCGGATGCGGCGGGGGCGACCGGACTCCGGCAGGCTGTGTCCGACGAGGCTGAAACCGCACCACCGAGGTCGTCCGTGCTCGAGCGTCTCATGATCCGCCAGGTCCTCTTCCGGCTCGATCCGGAACGGGCCCACACCCTCACCATGCGGGGTCTCCGCATGCTGGGGCGCATGCCCGGGGCCGAGCGGGCGCGCTCACGCCGGACCGTCGCCGACCCGCGCCTTCGGCAGGAGATCTTCGGGCTGGCTTTCGAGAACCCCGTCGGGCTCGCCGCCGGCCTCGACAAGCAGGCGGAGGCCATCCCCGCCTGGGCGCGCCTCGGCTTCGGTTTCACCGAGGTGGGCACGATCACCGCCGAGCCCCAGCCGGGCAACCCGCAGCCACGCGTCTTCCGCCTCCCGGAGGACGACGCCCTCATCAACCGTTTCGGCTTCAACAGCGAGGGCTCCGCCGCGGTGGTCCGGCGTCTCGTCCGGGAGGAGATGGCGGGACGGGCGCACCGCATCCCGCTCGGCGTCAACATCGGCAAGACCAAGGTCGCCGAGGACGCGGAGGCGGACTACCTCACCACATTCGGCCGTGTGGCACCACACGCCGACTACATCACCGTCAACGTGAGCTCGCCCAACACCCCCGGCCTGCGCGACCTGCAAGAGAGGTCGGCCCTCGAGGGGCTCGTGTCGCGCATCGCGGAGGTCAACCGCGCGCAGCGCACTCCCCGCCCCGTCCTGGTGAAAGTCGCGCCCGACCTCGACGACGCCGCGCTCGACGCCATCGTCGACCTGGCCTCCGAGCACGCGCAGGGGATCATCATCTCCAACACCACGCTCTCGCGTGAGGGCCTGCGCTCGCCGCATCGCGACGAGGCGGGCGGCCTCTCCGGGCGCCCCGTGCGCAGCCGGTCCACCGACATGATCCGGCGGGCCAACCGGCGCGTCCCCCTCCTGCCCATCATCGGGGTCGGCGGCATCTTCAGCGGGGCCGACGCATGGGAGAAGATCACCGCCGGTGCGTCGCTCGTCCAGGTCTACACGGGATTCGTGTACCTCGGGCCCCGGCTCATCACCGAGATCAACGCGGACCTCGTCCGGTTCATGGATCGCGAGGGTGCGGGTTCGCTGGCGGAGATCGTCGGCAGCGCATCCTGAGGCGCGTTCGTCGGGCTCCGGCGGTCGATTCTCGTCTTGATAACACGAATCACCGAGGCGGACGTCCCGGGTGCAATCGTGGCGGTGATGTGATGCGCCGCAGGGCGTTCCCCTCGGGGCTAGGATCGATGCCAGGCTAGGGCGGCCTTGCGCGGAACTCAGATCAGGAGCAGTCAGATGGATCGACACGACGACCCATGGGCACAGACGCTCACCCACTTCGCGCCGGATCCTTCGACCGGGCCGACGGAACCCACCGCGCACGTCGAGCGTCGGGTTCTCATCACTCCTCTGCGGCTCGCGATTGCCTGCGTGGTGGGCGTGATCGTGCTCACGGTCGCCATCGGAAGCTCCATCCTGGCGTACGTCAACGACGACCGCGCCGACCGCTGGCAGGAGAGGAGCATCGCTCTGCAGTCGCTGGTGTCCGAGCGCACGAGGGCTCTGAACTCGGCGACCCAGCGGCTCAACACATCGGCCGTCAAGCTGAAGAGGAGCCAGACCGCACTTGCCCGATCCGAGTCGGACGTCGACGACCTCGAGGAGCGTCAGACGGAGCTCGCCAACGAGAAGGCGCAACTGGCCGACGAACGGGCACTGCTGAAGCAGGCGACGTCACTCCTCCAGTCGTGCAACTCCGGGCTCACCGACGTGCTCGCCGCGGTCGCCGACGGACAGGATCCCTCCCTCACACTCGACCTGGACGGGATCAGCAGGACCTGCCAGAGCGCGAGTACGGCCGTGCCGAGTTCGGGTGGCTGACATGTCGCTTCGTCGTCTCGCTCTCGTCCTTGCGGTCCCGTTCCTCTCATCGGGATGCGCAGTCATGGCGGATGCGCCGCCCGACGCGTCGCCGGAGGAGATCGCCCCTGTGCTCGTCGAGGAGAACGCCGCCGCGAAGGAGGTCGCGAAGATCACCATCCCCGCGCTCAGCCGGGATGGGTTCGATCGGCGCGCCAACCTCATCACCATGCGGGTCCGCAACCTCTCCTGCGAGGGGGTCTCCACGGGCTCCGGGTGGGCGCTCGACGCCCACACCCTCGTGACCAACCGGCACGTCGTGGCCGGCGCGGACGAGCTGGAGGTGGAGGCCGGCGACGGACGGTCCCTCACCGTCCGCGCGGCGCGGGCCGGCGTCCTGGGTGACCTCGCGTATGTCGAGGTGATGGAGACGCTCCCCGTGACGGCCACCGTCCACACCGCCGTCGCGAACGGGGACGAGATCGCCGCCGTGGGATATCCGCTCGGTGGTCCGTTCACCATCACGCACGGTCTCGTCCTGGACACGGTGGACGGCACGCCCTTCGACGTCCCGGACGAGGTCCTCCGCATCACCGCGGAGGTGCAGCCCGGCAACTCGGGTGGTCCGCTGCTCGACTCACGCGGGCGCGTCGTGGGTGTGGTCTATGCGATCGAGATCGCGACGGGGCTCGGGCTTGCCATGCCGATGGACACGGTCAACAACCTCATCGCGGGCGGCGGTTTCGAACCGGTCCCGTCCTGCGGGGCGGGCTGACCGGCCGGAGGGCTCTCCGCTCCAGGTTCTGAGTATGGCGGTGGGGCTTCGCCGAGGCGCACGGGTGTCAGGCCGCGAACCTGCGCCGGGCGGGTCCGCGCCGCGGATGTACGCGACGGGCCGTCCGAGTATCGGGGCGGGATGGTTCGCGCTACACTGAATTTACTTCGTAATACGATGTGAAAGTGAGGCGAGAACGATGTCCGACATCCTGGAACGGGCAACCGCGGTGGTGGGCTTCCAGGCCCGCGAGGCCGACGGCCGGACGGTTGTCGGCGAGGTTCAGGGAGTACGCGCGCGAGGTCTCCGCATCCACAAGATCCCGGGGCACGCGCGGCACCACGGATACCTCCCGGCCGAGGCCATCATCCGGATCGACCCGACAACCAACACCCTCGTCCTGGCGCACGGAATCACCCTCGCGGACGTACTCGACGCTCCGCCGCCGCCGGATGAGACCCCCGACGGCTGGCACATGAGCGGTGAGTGGTGGGCCGACCTGCTCGGTCACTACGGGCTCTCCGACCCGGAGGGGAAGGGCAGCGAGCCGTTCCTGCACGCCGACCAGAAGTAGGGTCTGCGGGATGACGGCTTCAGAGGAGCCAACACTCGCGGACTATCAGCGCACGGCGGCCCTCCGTGCCGCCGTGCGCTCCTTCCTTCAGCGAGGCGAACAGGCCGCGCGGTCCGCGGGGCTGACCCCTCAGCGCCACCTTCTCCTCCTCATGATCAAGGGGGCGCCCGACGGAAGCGAGACGGCCACGGTCACGGACCTGGCCAACCGCATGCGCCTCGCGCAGAACACCGTCACCGAGCTGGTCGGCCGCGCGGAGGCCAACGGGCTCCTGCGTCGTGAGGTGTCGGAGCGCGACGGTCGCGTGGTCCACCTTCGCCTCACGCCCGAGGGCGAGCGGCGTCTGGCGGCCAGTGTGGCCGACCTGCGGACCGACCGCGAGACCCTCATCGCGATGCTTACGGCCCAGCACGACGCTCCCTGACCCGATCGCCGGGTGAACGAGGAGACGGCGCTCGGTCGGGCCGGCACACGATTGCAGCAAGGATGTCGCTCAACCGTGCTCACGGCGGCGTCTCAAGCGGAACCTCATCCCAGACGCCTGCCCTCAACGGCGGCGGACGTCGTCCGAGTCGCTACGATCGCCCGGTCCACGTCGAAAGGCCAACCGAGTGACGCGCGTCCCCGTTTCCATCGTCCTGCTCGCATCGGCGGTACTCATCGCGGGATGCGGCGGTGACGACGATCCGGCCTACGAACCGCCGACGCTCGTGCACGTGGTGGCCGACGAGGCGATCCGCCAGCCGATGATCTACCTCAAGACGGACTGGGACGACAACCACACCGAACGCGTGGTCTTCCAGTTCGGTCCGACCACGGACATGGTCGCGGCGGCGCGTGGTGACGGGGAGGCCGACGTGCTCGTCACCGACGATCTGGCCGCCATGAACGCGGCCAAGGCGGACGGACTGCTCGCTGCGGATCCGGTGGCCGTCGCGACCAACCGCATCGTCCTCGGCGTGCCCACCAACAGTCCGATCACCGGCCTGTCGGGGCTGGACGGCGTTCGGTGGATCGAGTGCACGGCGTCCACGGCCTGCGGCCGGACGACCCGGGCCGTCCAGGCAGAGAACGGATTCACCGGCAAGCCCTACCAGCGGCGCGAGCCGATGGACATCCTGCCGCGCGTCATCTCCGGCCAGGCGGCGGCCGGCTTCATGTGGGCCAGCGAGGCCAGTGAGGTCGCGGCCGATCCCCTCATCCGGACCGTGGAGATTCCCGGGGCCGCCGATCACCGCGTCACCTATTACATGGCCCCACTCTCACGAGCCGAGCAGCCGGACGCGGCACGGGACTTCGTCGCGCTCGCCACGTCGGACACCGGACGGGCACTCATCGAGCGCGGCAGGTTCGACCTGCCGTGAGCGGCGTCGGTCTTTGCCGAGCCGTGACCCGTTCCGTGCGACCCGAGGCGTAGCGTTCCGCCTGTCATCGATCGTCGACCCGGTATGGGCCCAGCGGACGATGGGACGGCAAACGTGATCTGCGCGGGGCGGAGGAAACCATGTGGCGTGATCTGAGAACGGTGCTCGTGGTGGGGCTCGTGATCCTCGGCGGAGCCGCCACGGCCCAGGGTGCATCCATCACGCGCACCGCCGGCGGGGTCACCGCGGTGCTCGACTACACCGTCGAGCGTCCCATCAGCGACACCTATGTCGTGGCCGACGGCCTGAGCCTCACGGTCACCGGCCCCGGACGTGCGCCCCAGACATTCGGCACCGCCGCCCTGCGGTTCGACTTCCCGGAGAACGAGCTCGCCGTCGCGTCGGCCCTCACCATCCGTGACCTCGACGGCAACGGTGACCCGGAGGTCCTCCTCACCACCTCCACCGGCGGCGCCCACTGCTGCAACGAGGTCCGCGTGGCATGGTGGTCCGCGGCGAAGGGGCGCTACGTCGTGACGTCCCAGTACTGGGGCAACACGCTGCCCCGCCTCCAGGACCTCAACAAGGATGGGCGACCGGAGTTCGTCGGGTTCGACGATCGCTTCGCGTACGCGTTGAACGCCTCGTATGCATCCAGCACGTTCCCGCGCCGGGTGTGGGTGTTCCGCAGTGGCACGTTCGTCGTGGTCACCAAGAAGTACCCGGGAGTCGGTGTGCTCAGCATGAACCGCGCCTGGTCCAACTACATGCTCCTGCGCCGGATCGGTCCGAAGGAGAGGTTCAACGCCCTCGCCGCCTATCTCGCGAGCGCCGCCACCGCCGGCCCGAGGTACCGGAAGATCGCCTGGAGCCGTGCCGTCCGGTTCGAGAAGGGCAACGGGGTCCAGCTCGCCGCCGTCAGGCGGCAGGTCATCCGGCTGGGGTACGGGGTGGGCTGAGCGGGATCGATGACGCGGCCCTCCGCGTCCTCATCCGTCGCCGTTGGTGTGGGTAACGCTGTGCCGCCCATCCCCTCACCGTCCGCGCCGCCGAGACCATCCGGTGCGGCGCGAACGATGTGGTGGTCTGCTCCGCGGAGGCGGAGGCAGACCGGTGATCACTTGCTCTCGAGCAGCTCCTGCAGCTCGCCGTTCTCGTACATCTCGGTGGTGATGTCGCAACCGCCGACGAGCTGGCCGTCGACGAACAACTGCGGGCTGGTGGGCCAGTCCGAGTACGAGGTGAGGATGTCGCGGATGCGGGGGTCGGCCAGGATGTCGCGCGCGCCGAACTCGGCGCCGGTCAGCCGCAGGATCTGCACGACCCGGTTGCTGAAGCCGCAGCGCGGCATGTCCGGCGTGCCCTTCATGTAGACGAAGACGCGGTTCTCCGCGACCTCCTTCTTGATCTGCTCGAGGATCTCCTCGTCGGTCATCGTGAGGGTGTCGCTCATCAGTCCTCCGGGGTACGGGTCTTGAGGGCGAGGGCGTGGATCGTCCCGTCGGCCATGTATTCCTTGACGGCCGCATAGACCAGCTTGTGCTGTTCGATGCGGGACAGGCCCGCGAATTGCGGTGCGACGACTTCAGCCGCCAGGTGATCGCCACCGCCGTGGTCCACCACGACGGCCGTGGATCCCGGCAGCGCCGCCTCGATCATTGCTTGGTACTCAGTGGCATCCGGCATACGGCAAGGATGCCACGCCGCTGCGCCACGTGTCCTCAATGGTGTCTGCGCGCGTCCGGGACGGCGATGGCGATACCCTTCCGGTGTGTCCGAGGTCGTCTGCAGCGCCGGAATCGTGCCGGTCCATCTCTCGCCGGACGGCCTTGCGGCCGTATTCGCCGCGCACATGGGCGGACCGTTCTGGGAGCACAAGGACCCCGGTGCGTGGTCTATCGCCAAGGGGCAGTACGACCCGGCGATCGAGGATCCGCAGGCCGCGGCGGACCGGGAGTTCGAGGAGGAGATCGGGATGGCCTGCCCTTCCGGTCCGCGCGTGGATCTGGGGGAGTTCCGCCAGCGCTACGGCAAGCTGGTGCGCGCGTATGCCGTGGTCATTCAGGAGCGGGAGTCCGTCCGCTTCATCCAGAGCAACACCTTCGAGATGGAATGGCCGCGTGGCTCGGGCACGATGCAGGAGTTCCCGGAGATGGACGCCGCGGAGTGGATGTCGATCGCCGTCGCCCGCACGAAGCTCCTGTCCGGTCAGCTCGGCATCCTCGACGCCCTCGAGCGGTGGCTGGCGGGTCGGTAGCCGGGCGGGTTCAGGGGATCGTGGAGTCCGGCACCGGGGCGGTCAGTCCGCAGACGATGCCGGTCAGAAGCGCCCGCCCGGTGGTCCTGCCGAGCGTGAGGAGATCGTGCAGCGCGGGAATCAGCGGGTCGGTCGCACCGCCGGCGAGGGCGTGGCAGACCACCTCCGCCACTTCATATGTCGCGCCGTCGCGGGCCGCCTCGGCGAGGAGTGAGCGGGACGGTTCGGTCGTCCGGTCGAGACACTCCACGATGCGATCGCCGTCGGAGGCGGCGTCCGGCGCCACGATGGCGAACCGCGCGGTCAGGTAACCGCAGATCGCATCGTCGCAGGCCGGTGTGAGGCCGGGGCCACGGCCGATGATGTGCGGGGCGACCTCCGTGAAGGGCTTCGTCGCCAGGGCCAGCGTGTGCGGGTCGTTCCAGAGGTGCGGGCGCATCAGATCGCAGAGCTCGAGGATGCGCTCGGGCGGTGCGGGGGCGGGTGGAGCCGGCCGTGGTCGCCGCACGGCATCGCCGAGTTCCACGGTGAGCGTCGTGCCGATGGCCATGTGCGGGACGGAGTCCACGACGACCGTGCGCGGACTCCGCGGGCCGCAGGGACCGGTCACGTGGAACGCGCCGCCGTCTCCCACGATCCAGGACCAGCCGGGTCCGTCGACGCGGACGCGTCCGGCGACCGCGTCGGCCAGGAGACCGGCGGGACACTCGCGGGCGTGGAGGCGTCGTGGAGGCATCGGCGTGTGCGGTGAGGGTGGGGGATCGAGCGGGACGGGTCCGGTGCGTGCGCCGCATCTCCGTAGAGTGGGCGACGTGGAGGACCTTACGCCGCTCGTCACCCGCATCCGCACCGCTCCCGGACTCCGGGCCAAGCTGGAGCTCGATGCGGTCGCCGAGACGCTCGGCGGGGACGGTGACGACGCCGGCCTCGTCAGCATCGTCGAGCAGTGGGCCGGCGTGCTGAGCTGCCGGCGTGTCAACGACGCCGATCTGGCACGCGATCCCGCCCGCACCGCATACCGCGGTGTGATCGCCACCCTCTCCAACATGGCGGCCTCCGGCGCGCGGGCCATGGGTCTCGTCAACGCCGTCTCCGGTGCTCCCGGCACCCACCGGCCGATACTCGAAGGCATCCGTGCGGCGGCCGAGGCGTTCGACGTGCCGGTCCTCGGCGGGGACACCACCGTCGGGGGCGAGCCCTCGCTCTCGGTCTTCGCCGTGGGCTGGACGAGCCGGCCGCTGTCGTCCGCGCATCTCCGTCCCGGGGATGAACTCGTCATGGTGACATGTTCGGATGTCGTGCTGGAGCGCACGGGGGAGGGGCTCGTCCTCGATCACCTCGACGGTCCGCGGGGAGCGCGCGCCGCCGCCGACCTCGATCTCATCCCGAGCCTCTCCGACATCGGCGCCGCCTGGGCGGCCCGTGACATCTCGCGCTCCGGGCTGGTCGGCAGCGTGATCCAGCTGCTTGAGTCTGCGGGGAGCCTAGGGGCATCCATCGACCTCGATGCGCTCACCCCGCCCGAGGGCGTGTCGCTTGAGGACTATCTCGTCGCGGCGCAGACCTTCGGGTTCATCCTCTCCGGAGAGCGAGAGCGCATCCGATCCGAGGTGGAGGCCGCGAGCCTCGATTTCCGCCTGCTGGGGGTGGTCGACGACTCCGGCGTGGTTCGTCTGCGCCGCGGGGGCGCCGAGGTCCCGGTATGGGATCTGACCCGCGAACGCCTCACGGGACTCCGCACGCCGGGCCGGTGAGCGAGAAGGTCGACTTCAAGCGCACGCTCCCCGGCTATCGGGCTCCCCGCGGCCGGTTCGCGATCGTCGACGTGCCGGATGCGCGCTACCTCATGATCGACGGGCACGGCGATCCTGACACCGCGCAGGAGTTCACTGAGGCCCTCGAGGCGCTCTATCCGGTCGCCTATGCGCTGAAGTTCGCCAGCAAGGGTGAGCTCGGCCGTGATTACGTCGTCCCGCCGCTTGAGGGGCTCTGGTGGGCTGACGACATGGAGGCCTTCACGTCCGCGCGCGACAAGTCGCGGTGGGAGTGGACGCTCCTCCTCATGGTCCCCGACTGGATCGATGCCTTGATGATCGCGAGGGCGGTCGCCGCGGTCCGGGAGAAGGGCCCTCGCCCCCGGCTGGACGACGTGCGTTGCGAGGTCCTGTCGGAGGGGCGCTGCGTCCAGACGCTGCATGTCGGATCCTTCGACGACGAGGCGGCGGTCCTCGCCCGCATGCATCACGAGTTCATCCCGCAGAGCGGTCTGCGCATGACGGGCACCCACCATGAGATCTACCTGAGCGATCCCCGCCGGACGGCCCCGGAGAGACTGAGGACGATCCTGCGGCAACCCGTGGCACCGCGCGACTGATCGGATGGGATGCGGGGTGTCGCCGCACGGCTCTCTGCCGCCGGTTACCGGCGGAGGGAGTCCGTTCGCCGCCCAACCCCGGAAGGACGAGCGGTCAGCCAGGGGATGCCGTCATCGTCGCGCGCAGCGCGTCGACCTCCGTCACGGGCGCCTGGCAGACGGTTCCGTGGCAGACGTAGGCGGCGGGCTTCCCGTCCACGAGCCCGCGGTCGGTGAAGAGCGGTGACGCCGACACGGCGTCCTCATCGGCGGGGTCGACCCGGAGTACGAGGGCCAGGGGATCGGCGGTTCGCGCGGCGCGGATGAGCGCCTCTGTGGTGCGGTCGCCCTCGGGCCCCGCGACCACGACCTGGGTCGGGGGCGCGCCGGTGATCGCGTCGATGGCGATAAGCGCGGTCCCGAACGCATGCGGGTACCGGATGGCGTCGTGCGACACGAGTTCGAGCGCCCGGTGCGCCTGGGCCTCGTATGCGCGCTTTCCGGTGAGAAGCGACAGCCGCCAGAGGACCCAGGCGGCCTGCGAGTTGCCGCTGGGTGTGGGGTGGTCCTCCACCTCGCGGGTGCGGGCGATGAGCGGCTCGCCGTCGGATGCGGCGAAGAAGAACCCGGCACCACCCGCGTCGGCGAAGAGCTCCAGCAGGCTGCCGGCGAGCTCGTCGGCGGTTCGCAGCCATCGGGTCTCGGACGTGGCGATGAAGAGGTCCAGGAGCCCGTCGATGAGATTGGCGTAGTCGTCCAGGCATCCCAGGTGGTGCGCCTCGCCCTCCATCCACGTGCGGCGCAGCCGTCCGTCGGTGCTGAGGTTGGCGAGGATGAACTCCGCGGTCTCCCGGGCACGGGCGATGTAGTCCGGCCGGTCGAGCCAGACACCCGCGGTTGCGAGCGCTCCGATGGTGAGTCCGTTCCAGGAGGTGATCACCTTGTCGTCCCGCGCGGGGGCGGGTCGACCTTCGCGCGCCGCGAGCATCTTCGGCAGCGCGGAGGCGAGAAGTGTTTGCGCCTCCGGGCCCACGGCCTCCGCCACCCTCGACATCGGTCCCACGACGCGGAGGATGTTGGCGCCCTCGAAGTTGCCCTCCGGGCGCATGCCGTAGCGCAGGACGACGGCGACGCCCTCGTCGTAGCTGAGGATCTGCTCAAGCTGCTCGGCCGTCCAGGTGAAGTAGGCGCCCTCGCCACCGGGTGAGTCGGCGTCCTGCGCCGAGGCGTATCCGCCGTCGGGCGCGCGCATCTCCCGGTCGAGATAGGCGATGGTGCTCTCCGCGATCTCCCTCCATCGACCCTCGCCCGTGATCGCGTAGGCGAGCGCGTACACCCGGATGAGGAGCGCGTTGTCGTAGAGCATCTTCTCGAAGTGGGGCACCAACCAGATGGAGTCGGTGCTGTAGCGGTGAAAGCCGCCGCCCACCTGGTCGTGGATCCCGCCGTCGGCCATCGCCGTGAGGGTGGTGTCGAGCATGCGTCGCGCGTGGAGGTCGTCCGGGCGGGTCGCCAGGCGACGCAGGAGGAACTCGAGCGTGAGATGCGGCGGGAACTTCGGAGCTCCGCTGAACCCGCCGTTCGCCGGGTCGAACACGACGGCGAGACCGGTGACCGCATCGTCCACGGAGACGTCGTCGAGAGGCCTCTGAGCCGTGCCGCCGACCCGCTGTTGAAGCCGCTCCGTCACCTGCGCGGCGGTCTGGTTCACGTCACCTCGACGATTGCGGAACGCCTCTTCGACGTGGCGCAGCACGTCGGGGAGGCCGGGCTGGCTGTGGCGGGCCTCCGGCGGGAAGTACGTGCCGGCGAAGAACGGTTCGGCATCCGGCGTGAGGAACACCGTCATCGGCCATCCGCCCTGACCGGAGAGCGCGAGCGTCGCCTGCATGTAGAGCGCGTCGACGTCGGGCCGCTCCTCGCGATCGACCTTGATGCAGACGAACATGCGGTTCATCTCGGCGGCGATCGCGTCGTCCTCGAACGATTCGTGGGCCATGACGTGGCACCAGTGGCACGACGAGTAGCCGATGGAGAGCAGGACCGGCTTGTCCTCGTCGCGGGCGCGCTGGAACGCCTCCTCGCCCCACGGGTACCAGTCGACGGGGTTGTCGGCGTGCTGGCGCAGGTAGAGGCTGGCGGAGTCGGCGAGGCGGTTGGGCATGGGCCGAGCATAGGGGAGTCCCCTCGGCCGTCCAGCGTCAAGCCTGGTGTCAGGCACTTAACTTGACGGCCCCGGTCCTGGACGAGGTCGCTACCGTGTCCGTTGTGAAGGATTTCGTGACGAAGGCGGGTGCTGTGCCGGCGCGGTCGGTGGCCGACCGCTGGCAGCAGGCGGCCCTCCTCGGCATGGCGACGGTGATCGACGACGCCGACGAGGCGCGCGTTCGGCTGGGGGCGGCCCTCTGTTCCCTGGACCATCCCAACGAGGCCGGCCACGTGCTGGCGTCCGTCTCGCCGGAGGACCCCTGGGGCCGGTGGTGGTCCACGATGGCCGTGGGCCAGACGGGTGACGTCGCATTCCTGGATGCGGTCGTCCACGCGGCGCGCGCCGCCGTCCGGCCGAAGGGGCCGAACGGGCGCGACGTGTCGAGGATGCTCGCGGACCTCGCCGCCGAGATCGCCGACCTCTCCGGCTCCGGGGAGGGGACCGCGCGGTTCACCGTGCTCGGCCACCAGGCCAAGCCCTCGCGCCGCGCCCTGATCGGGGGACGGTCGTCGGCGGTCTACGTCGTCGACCCCTCGTGGGAGTCGCTCACCCTCGTCCGCCTCGGACCGTCCGACGGGCCGTCGTCGCGGAACGGCGCGCACCTCGCCGTCGACGAGATCATCGAGCTCGTGCGTCGCGGCGATCCGGGTGCCGGTCGCGCGGTGCCCGGCGACGCCCCGTCGGCGATCGATCCGGATCGGATGCTGGACGCGCTGCACGACGATCCGCATACCCGGGACGCCCAGTTGCTCCGTCTCGCGGAGGAGGTGCGCGCCGAACGGGAGCAGCTCCTCGAGGAATGTGCCCGCCTGGCGGAGGAATGGTCCACCGTCGACGCCGAGAAGCTGCGCGCCCGTCGTGCCCGCGAGCGGGCCGAGGCCCAGACCGTGGAGGCCACCCGCCCGACCATCACCGTCCCGACGACCGCGGGCGAGGCGGCGGCCCTGCTCGGGGTGGCGAACGGAGCGAGCAGAAGCACCGTGCAGCGGCACTGGCGGGATCTGGTGGCCGCCTGCCACCCCGACCGGGTCTCCGGGCTTCATCCCCTTCTCACCGAGCGCGCCGAGGAGCTCGTGGTGGCGTTCAACCGTGCCCGTGAGATCCTTCTTCCCCCGGCGAAGCGGAGGTAGTCGACATGGCATTCGTGGTCCTCATCGGAGCGGCGGGAGTCGGGAAGTCCACGATCGCCGACGCGGTCGGGTCCGACGAGCCCGATGTCCAGATCGCGCACTTCGCGGCGCTCGGTGCACCGCCGGACGAGGCGGTCGGTGATCCGGAGATGCTCGACGCGTGGCGGCGGGCGACCACGGCCGAATGGATCCGCCGGCTCGCTCCGGCGGTCGCCGCGGGCACACCGGTGCTGCTGGAGGGGGACATCCGGTTCGACCATCTGGAGGAGGCGGCTGCCGATGCGGGCGGTGTCGCCTACATCCCGGTCCTCATCGACTGCGACGACGACGTGCGGCGCGACCGCGCCGAGGGTGGCGAGATCACCGATGACGACGTCGCCGCCGGTCTTCGCGACGCCGCCGCGGAGCACGGATGCCGTGTCATCGACACCACCATGCGCGGCGTCAACGCCTGCATGGACGAGGTGATCCGGCTCGTCCGCCGCTAGCGGGTTCGGGTGCCGGGTACGGGCGCTCGAGACCGGTCCTCAGGGACGCACCGGTGCGAACCCGCTCATCAGCCCTCGTCGATCTCTCCGTCCTCCCAGTCCCGTTCGCGTGCGATCGACGCATATGCGCGCCACTCGCGCAGGATCACCTTGACGTCCCGCTTCGAGATCTCGGGATGGCTCTGCTTGAGGAACGCGATCGCCAGCCGGTCGCTCCCCTGCGGCGGCGGATCCTGCAGGTCTCGCACGATCGCCCAGACGTCGTCCTCCCACAGCTTCGGCCGCTCGGAGAGGATGTAGTCCACCGCCTCCCCGAGGTCGGGTCCGTGCTCGCTCACCGCGACGCGATCTCGGGCCCCGAGACGACGCGGTCGTATGTGCCGTCGGGAAGGCCCTGCTCGCGGAGCTCCACCTTCCGGACGCGTGCCGTGGGGGTCTTCGGAAGCTCGGCCAGCACGCGGATGTAGCGCGGCACGGCGAAGTACGGCATGCGTTCGCCGCAGTGCGTCAGGACGTCGTGGCAGTCCACGTCGACGATGCCGTCACGGGCGACGACGCACACGAGGATCTCGTCCTCCGCTCCGGCTCCGTCCGCGGCCTTCACGCCGATGGCGGCGGCCTCGAGGATGTGCGGGTGTCCGCAGACGACCGCCTCCACCTCCACCGACGAGACGTTCTCGCCGCGACGCCGGATGTAGTCCTTGACGCGGTCGAGGAAGTAGACGTACCCGTCCTCGTCGACCTTGCCGAGGTCCCCGGTGTGGAGCTTGAGGTTGCGGAAGTCCTCCGCGGTCTTCTCGGGCATCCCCGCATATGTCCGCATGACGATATTGGGGAGCTTCATGTCGACGACGATCTCGCCCGGTGACTCCGGGGGAAGTGGCATGTCGGTCTCGGGATCGACGACCATGACCTCGAACCCGGGGGTGGGAAGCCCGCACGAGCCGGGACGCATCGGCTGACCGGGCGGGTGGTAGGTGACCATCCCGGTCTCGGTGAGTCCGTAGCCCTCGGTGAAGCGGATGCCGAAGCGCTCCTGGAAGTCGTGGAAGATGTCCTTCGGCGCCGGCATGGCCATGATGCGGCTGACGGTGTGGGCGCGATCGAGGTCGCTCGGAGGCGTGTTCCAGATGAAGTAGTTGATGGCGCTGACCGTGTTGAGGATCGTCGCGCCGGCGTCGATCACCTGGCTCCAGAAGTTCCTCGCGGAGTAGCGCTCCACGAACGCGATGCGCGCCCCGGCGATCATCGCCGGATAGGCGGCGAGCACCTGGGCGTTGGAGTGGAAGAGCGGGAGGCACGAGAAGAACGTGTCGTCGGCCGTGACCTCGCAGACGTTGTTGTACGTCCGTCCGGAGAAGTAGTCGGAGCCGTGCTGCTTGATGACGCCCTTGCTGCGTCCCGTGGTTCCCGACGTGAACATGACGCGCGCGTCGCCGGTCCACCGGACATCGATGCCGGGGTCGTCGTCGGGAGCGTCGAAGAGGGTGGAGAGCGGCTCCCAGGGGAACACCGGATCCGGGCCGTCGCGTCGGCCGGACTCCCAGACGAAGACCCGCTCGAGGTGGGGGAGCTCGTCCTGGATGAGCGCGAGCCGCGTGAGGAACTCGTCGCTGATCACGAGGAACCGCGACTTCGGCAGATTGATGACCCAGCTCAGGAAGTCGCCGAGGTACGCGGTGTTGATCGGGCTCTGGACCCCGCCCGCGCGAAGGATTCCGAACCAGGTGGGAAGCGACTCGTCACAGTTCGGCAGGAGGACGGAGACGCAGTCGCCCTGTCCGAGGCCACGTGCGAGGAGGCCGTTCGCGACGCGGTTGGACTCCTGATCCATCCACCCGTACGAGCGCCACGGTCCGGCGCCGAATCGGAAGTAGTCGCGGTCCGGGGTCGCCTCCGCCCGGGCGCGCAGGACACGGGGGAGGACCCATTCGCGCGGATCCTCGTGTCGGTACCAGTCGCTCCACTCGGTCATGCGGAGACGCTATCTCACGGGGAATCCGGTGGCGAGAGCATCCCTGCACCGGGCGTCTGTAGGTTCATGACGTGCGCATCGCCACCTGGAACGTCAACTCGATCCGCTCCCGGATCGATCGGGTCGAGGCCTTCCTCGTGCGCCGGGACATCGACGTGCTCGCCGTGCAGGAGACCAAGGCGAAGCAGGAGCAGTTCCCGCTCATGGGAATCGAGGCGCTCGGCTACGAGGTGGTGGCCGTGGGGCACAACCAGTGGAACGGCGTCGCCCTGATCTCGCGCGTGGGCATCGAGGACGTGGAGATCGGCTTCGAGGGGATGCCGCACTTCAACGATGCGCCTGAGGCGCGCGCCGTCTCGGCGGTCTGCGGTGGCCTGCGGCTGATGAGCCTCTACGTGCCGAACGGTCGCAAGCCGGACGATCCCCACTACGTCTACAAGCTTGAATGGCTCGCCCGGCTGCGGGACGCGGCACGGGCATGGCAGGGGACGCCGACCGCGCTGATGGGCGACTGGAACGTGTGCCCGTTCGACGAAGACTGCTTCGATCCGTCGCAGTTCGTCAAGGCGACGCATCTGACACCTCCCGAACGCGAGGCGTTCTTCGCGATCGAGGCCGACTTCCGCGACGTCGCGCGGCCGTTCACACCCGGACCGGGTGTGTACACGTACTGGGACTACTACCGGCAGCGTTTCGAGCGCAACCGTGGTCTTCGCATCGACTTCGTGCTCGGATCGTTGCCGTTCGCGGAGCGGGTGACCGGCGCGTTCGTCGACACGGAGGAGCGAGACCCGGCGCGCGGGGAGGGCAGCCCCTCCGACCACGCCCCCGTGGTGGTCGACCTGGCGGACGGGTAGCCGCCGAGCGAGTCGGAGGTGTGGGGGTCCGGGCGTCTGGGCGGGGTCGTCGAGCGGTCTTGTGCGGATCGTCACGGGACTCAGGTGCCAGGCACCCGAGTCCCGTGATTCGACGCTACGGGAGGACGTGCATCCCCCTTTTGCAGGGTGTTTGCATTCGCGACACAGAAATCACGGGACCGTGGTGCCTGGCACCTGAGTCCCGTTGGCGTGGACGAACGCCCGGCCACTAGTGTGCGCCCGTGAGCGTTCCCGTCGTGGAGATGGTCGGTGTGTCGCTGCGACGCGGTGAGCGTGCGGTGCTGCACGACATCGACGTCACCGTGCCCTCCGTCGGGATCACCGTTCTGGTGGGGCCCTCCGGTTCCGGGAAGTCGTCGCTCCTTCGCCTGGCCAATCGCCTAGAGGAACCCGATTCCGGGGTGGTGCGGGTGCTGGGCGACGACGTCCGCGACCGGGACCCCCTCGCCCTCCGCCGCCAGGTGGGCATGGTCTTCCAGCGGCCCACGCCCTTCGCCGGCACGGTCCGGGACAACCTACTCGCCGCCGCTCCGGACGCGGAGACCGCCGAGCTCGCCGACGCCCTCCGGCGTGCCGGGCTCGACGAGGGGTTCCTCGACCGGGAGGCCACTCAGCTCTCCGGGGGTGAGTCGCAGCGGATGTGCCTGGCACGCGCGCTCGCCGCCGGACCCCGCGTGCTTCTCATGGACGAACCCACGTCCGCGCTCGACGCGGATGCGACCACCATCGTCGAGCGCACCGGCCGGGCCCTCGCTGATGCCGGCGTGCCCCTCCTCTGGGTGACGCACGACCTGGCCCAGGCCGCCCGGATCGCCGATCACGTCATCTGCCTGGACGACGGTCGGGTCGTCGGGGCGGGACGCCCGGAGGATCTTCTCGACTCGTCGGCCAGCGAGGCGCCCGATGGAAGGTAACGTCGCCTGGTGGGGACTCGGCGCGTCCCTCTCGCTCGTCGTCGTCGCCATCGCCATCTCGCGTCGCTACGGCCTCGGCCTGGAGCTGCCGATGATCGGCGCCTCCATCCGCGCCATCGTCCAGCTCGTCGTCGTGGGCGCCGCGCTCGGCCTCGTCATCGACGAGGGGCGCTCCATGGTGTGGTCGTGGCTCTGGGTCACGGCGATCGTGGTCGTCGCCTCATGGGTCGTGCGCCGGCGCGCCCCCGAGCTCCCCGGCATCTTCACCGTCGCCCTGATCGCCAACACCGTCACGACGGTCGTCTCGGCGGGGCTCATCTTCGGACTGCAGATCTTCCCGCTCGAGAGCCGGACGCTCATCCCGGTGATGGGGATGACACTCGGCAACGCGCTCACCTCGACGGTGGTCGCCGCCACGCTCCTCGTCCGCGAGGTCTCCGACCGGAGGGACGACATCGAGGCGCGGCTCGCCCTCGGGATGCCCTGGCAGGTCGCCATGCGCCCTCATCAGCGCGAGATCCTCCGCGCCGCGATCGGGCCCCAGGTCGAGAGGACCCGTCACGTCGGCACGATCTTCCTCCCCGGTGCCATGGTCGGTCTCATCCTCGCCGGCGTGGAACCCCTCGATGCGGTCCTCGTCCAGGGCGCCCTGATGTTCGTGATCCTCGGCGGCGTCGCCACGAGCACCGCGGTCATCACCCTGGGGGCGGGCCGACGCCTCTTCACCTCCGACCATCGTCTGCGGCCACTCGTGCGGACCACGGGAACCGCGCCGGAGGACATGGTGCTGGAGCGCGTGCTCGGAGTGCTGCGAGGGAAGCGGAGCAGGGACGGGGAGAAGGGCGACGGAGCGGCGGCCGGCCCGTCCGAGTAGGGCTGTCGCCGGTGGCGCCCTCGCCTCGCCGGTGCCGGCTTCCACGAGGCACTCCGGCGCCGAGTCGTGGATCGGGCGACGGACCGCGGCTCTCAGGGGTCGTCGGGTCCAGAGAGTGGACGCGAGTGAGCACGTTCGCGCCATGGGATTCCGCCGCCGACGCCATCACACGGGATCGTTCGGTCAAGCCCCGGTAAAGCGATGGTCCAGGTCGGGTAAAGGGCCGCTCGGCGCCCTGGCAATGACCGTGCGGGCGGGGCATTGTCGCCCCATGAACGGCACGAGCATCCACACGGACCCCACCGACTCCGTCGCGACCCCGACCCGAACGATCCTCCTCATCAGCATCGGCCTTCTCCTGGTCAGCGTCGTGCTCCGCCTCATCGACGCCGCGGAGGTCGTCGGCCGCGCTCTGGTCTCCGCCGTCACCATCACCGTCCGGGCGGCCCTCACCGCAATCAGCGCCACCGTCGACGGCGCCGGTCGACTCATCCGCGGGGCCCGCCGCCACAGGACCGCCGTCGCCTGCACAGTGGTGACCCCGGTCGTGGGCTGCCTTGCCGTCACGGCCTATGCGGCCCTCGGCTGAGCCGGTGCGTGTCGCGGTCCCTCTCCATCGCTTCGCGTCCGGGGTGACGCGTCGCCGTCGACACGAGAGCGCAGGATGAGCACGGAGCCCGACAAGCCGCCGACCTCCGCCGTCCAGCGTGTCTTCTCGGGGCCGCACCCCTGTGAGTGGGCGGCCCTCTACGTCGCGGTGATCGGTGCCGCGTGGTTCCTCCTCGACACGGTTCTCGCACGGCTCGCTCTCGACAGGGCGCGGTCGGCGCTCGGGGAGGGGGAGTCATGGAACCGGTACTCGCAGCGCCACGGCGACATCGTCGAGCCGTACCAGCTGCGGTCGACTCTCGTGATCGCGCTCCTGTTCGGCCTGGCAGGCGTGCTTCACATCGCCCTGGCCGGGCAGCGCGACCCGCGGGCTGTGGTCGGCATCGGGCGATGGATCGGGCTCTCGGTGGCGGTCTGGTGCGTGGGGATGCTCATCGTGGGCTTCGCGCTCATCGGTGACGACTTCGCCGTGAACGCGGTGGTGATCGGAACCGCGATCGGCATCGCGACCGTCGCCATCGTCTGGCTGATCTCCCGGACGCGCACGGCCAGGTCCGATCGGCCCGCACTCGTCATGCCATGGAGCCCTCCGCAGGTGGGCGTCGCCGTGGCGGCGGCCGGAACGCTGCTCGCGGCGTTCGTGGTGGCGGTGGCCGACCGGTCCGAGATCTGCGGTCCGGCGGCCGAACGCGGGCAGGTGGTCGTCTCCCTTTGCCTCGCGCTCGGGACCTGCGTCCTCGGGCTCGTGCTCCTCGTCCTGCGCCGGTGGTTCATCGGCCTTGTCGCGATCATGGCGGGCGGGGGCTTCGCGCTCATCCTGGCCGTGTCGCTGGCCTGCCTGAATTGACGTCTGCTCCGTCAGGGCCGTCACCGATCCCGAGGGGCGACGACCGGTCCGCGGGCGTCAGGGTGTGAGGTATGCAGTGAGGGTGGGGAGTACAGCCGACGTCGGGCCCTTCGGATCGAACTCCAGGCCGACGGCACCGTCGTAGCCCACCTCGTCCAGCGCGTGGAGGACGGCGGCGAAGTCGACGTCCCCTGTCCCGGGTGCTCCGCGGCCCGGGCAGTCCGCGTACTGGACGTGTCCGATGATCGCCGCGTGGCGATGGATGGCGGCGATCGGGTCGTCTCCCGCCATGGCGCAGTGGTAGACGTCGAAGAGCAGCCGCACGTTCGGGTGACCGACGCGGTCGATGAGGTCGGCCGTGGCGTCCGCGGTGGGGGTGAGGTATGCGGGCACGTCCCGGGCGTTGATGGGCTCGATGACGATGGTGATGCCCGACTCCGCGGCCAGGTCGCCCAGGCGCCGGTACACCCGCGCGGCCTGGTCGAGCTGCGCCTCGAGCGGACGGTCGTCGACCCGCAGGCCGGGCAGGACGTTGATGCGATCCGCGCCCACGCGCGCGGCCAGGGCCAGCGCGTCGCGTCCGGCGACGAGGGCGTCGTCCTCTCGCTCGACGAGGTTGCAGAATCCCCGTTCGCCCCTCGCGATGTCCCCGCCGTCGGCGTTCAGGCAGCTCACCGCGACCCCCGCCTCCTCGACCGCCGCCACCCACGCGTCGAGGTCCGGCGCCGGCGGCCACCACGACTCGATGCGGGTGAAGCCGGCATCCCGCGCGACGCGCGGGCGGTCCAGCTCCGGATGCTCCGTGAAGAGCATCGAGACGTGCGCGGAGAGCGTCGTCGTCACGTGGTCTCGTCGCGGAGGGCGCCGCGACGGCGCGTGATCTCCCGTCCGGCGGCGAGCGCATCGGCGCGAAGATCGGGGATCCCGTCGGCGGCGCGGGCGGTCCAGTCCATGAGCGGCCGGTCCTTGGCGGCGGGTCCGGTGATGGACGCCGGGGCCGACGACTCCGTCGCGAGATGGGGGAAGAGCCCGTCGCAGATGCGGGCGAACGTCGCCAGGCCGCCGAGGTCCGCGGTGGCGAGCGGGCCCGCCGCCATCCACCGTGGCGCGAGACCGTCCGCGACGGCCGCGTCGATGTCGTCGGCGCTCGCCACGCCCTCGTCCAGCATGTGGAGGCACTCGCGCAGCATCGCGAACTGGAGCCGGTTCCAGATGAATCCCGGCACGTCGCGCAGCGCCACGAGGGGCGCCTTGCCCATGCCGGCCGCCGCCTCACGGAGGAAGGCCACGGTCCCGTCGGACGTGGCGGGGCCCGGGATGATCTCCACCACGCCGGTCTGATGCGCCGGCTTGAGGAAGTGGAAGCCGGCGAAGCGCTCCGGCCTCGTGAGTCCGGTGGCGAGCTCCGAGATCGTCAGGCTGGACGTGTTCGTCGCGATGATGGCCCCGGGATGGCACCAGGGCTCGATGCGTCGGAAGAGGGCGATCTTGGTGGGTGCGTCCTCGACGATCGTCTCGATGACGAGATCGGCGTCGGCCACCGTCTCCTGGTTGATGGCCGCGGGCGGTATTGCGATGTCTCCCGCCAGTTGCGTCGCCCGGATGGCGCCGGCATCGCGGTTGAGCGGGATGCGCCCGGCGAGCCGGACGTCCCAGCCCGCGGTGGCCAGGGCGGCCGCGATCTCGGGGCCCATCGCCCCCGTACCGATGACGACCGCGTTCACTTGGAACGCGCCAGGCGCAACTCCATGACCCGCTGGAGGAGCTTCACGGCGGTCGGGTCACCCGTGACGCGGACGATGCCCCGCTCGTGAGCGGCGACCCAGTCGCCGAGCTTGGCCTTCTCCGAGAGCTGGTTGAACGCCCGGCGGTCCATCTCGATCTCGATCTTCGCGTCGGCTGCCGGGTCGCGCTTCGCCTCGATGGCCGGGAGCTCGAGGCGCCACACGGCGATGCCGCCGCGCTCGCGCAGGTCGAGTCGCACGACGATGCCGAGCTTCTTGAGGGCGGGCACCTGGTCCAGGAACCGGCCCGCTGCACCCTCGATCATGGTCTTGGTGTCGGTCGTCGCCATGCGGGGATACTCGCACGGCGGGCGGCGGGGAGTGGGAGGGCGAGGTGGACGACTGCGATGACCGGCCGCGATCTTCTCGCAGCAGGTCGTACGCCGATCACTCCTCGCCGGGGGACAGCGGGCTCTGTGAATGGTGTGCCCTGCACACACCTCTGATGTGCTGTAGCGGTCCGTCTGGACTACAGCCTCCTGGCAGTATTCTGCGAGCCTGTCTGGAGGGTTGCGATGAATGCGGTCCGGAGGCGTAAAGCATGGATGATCGCCCTCGCCGTGGTATCCGGAGCGTTCATCGGGGGCTTTGGAGTCGCAAGAATGAGTTCGTCGGACTCGTCGAAGGTGGCTACCTCATCGGCGGATGACCGCTTCTGGGGGAACCTCCGCTTGATTGCGGCAAGCGAGAAGGAGTTCTTCCCGACATTGGCCGAGATGACGTCGAAGGCGGATGCCGTGGTGCTCGGCGAGATGGTCGACCTACAAGTGGACCGTACGATCCAGGGCGACTCGCCTGAGGACCAAGTGACGTACGCGCGTGTTGATATCGCGGTTGAGAGACCTCTCAGGGGCGGGGCGGCTTCGCGCGTGTCTCTTGACATCCTGCTTCCCAACTTCCCGACTCGAGCCAAGGCTCTCGAGGCTGAGCCGGCGCTGAAGGCGGGTCTCCCCACGGATCGCATGGTTTTCTTCCTCCGCAAGCAGCAGACGGCGCCCCACCGCTACCGACTCGTGAACAGTCTGGGCCTCTGGTCCGGAGGTGCTGGTCGGGCTCCGGTTTATACGCCGCTCGCGTCAGGGGGCTCAGGCCGGACCGTTTTCGCGGCGGAGGCCGCTGGTCTGAGAGGCATCGACGAGCTCGCGGACTACGTTTCCAAGTCTCCCTGAGATTTCGCACCGCTTCCCGCCCTGCGACGAAGCGGTGCCGAGCAGGTCGAACCACGATCGCCCGGCGGGAAACCGCCGGGACGCGTGTGTCGGTGCCTCCCGGGGGTCCGCCGATGGCGGAACCTTGCGATCGATCTGGTAATGTCCATCGGCCCGTCACCGGACGAGAGGAACTGACGCGTGGGCAAGACCGGCCAGCGCATCGCTGTCACACTTGCATGCCAAGACTGTAAGCGGCGTAACTATCAAAGCAACAAGAGCAGACGGAACACGCCCGACCGCGTCGAGCTGTCCAAGTACTGCCGCTGGTGTGGCAAGCACACCGCCCACAAGGAAACGAGATAGGACCTCTCACGGAGGGTCGTAGCTCAACTGGTAGAGCACCGGTCTCCAAAACCGGGGGTTGGGGGTTCGAGTCCCTCCGGCCCTGCCTCGTTTAACGCTTCGCACCGCACACATGGCACGTAATCGCGACAAGAATTCAGGGGACGATCGGGCAAAGGGCCCCTCGTCCGGAAAGGCCAAGGGCCCGTCTCGCCCTGCGCCGAAAGCGTCGCGCGTACGTCCCGCCCCGGGCGGGAAGAGCCAGAAGGCAGGTTCGTACACCAAGGACGTCCAGGCGAGCAGGCCACGTCGCTTCATGACCGAGGTCGTCTCGGAGATGAAGAAGGTCACCTGGCCGACCCGTGTGGAGCTGTTCCAGGCGACGCTCGTCGTCATCGTTGCCGTCGCCATCATGGCGGCCTTCCTGGGAGCCGCCGACCAGGTGTCCGAACGGATCACCGACTGGATGTTCCCCAAGTAGCCCGAAAGGCTTTTCCGACTTGTTCCACTGGTATGTCATCAACACCTATTCCGGCCACGAGGCCAAGGTCAAGCACAACCTGCAGCACCGCATCCTGTCCGCGGGACAGGGCCACATGGTGCGGCAGATCGTGATCCCGACCGAGCAGGTTGTCGAGACGAAGGACGGTCAGAAGGTCCAGTCCGAGCGGCGCGTGCTGCCCGGCTACGTGCTCGTCCAGATGCAGATGACCGACGACTCATGGTCACTCGTCAAGAACACCCCTGGAGTCACGGGGTTCGTGGGTGCGGCCAACACGCCCGCCCCGCTGTCGCGTGAGGAGGTCGATCACCTCCTGCGCACCCCGACCGAGCAGAAGACCCGCGTTCGCGCGGACTTCGAGATCGGGGAGACCGTCAAGGTCATCGCCGGCCCGCTGTCCGACTTCTCGGGTGAGATCGCGGAGATCTCGCCGGAGCAGGGACGTCTCAAGGTGCTCGTCAGCATCTTCGGACGCGAGACACCGGCCGAGCTGAACTTCGACCAGGTCAAGAAGCTGTCGTAACAACCGTGCCCCGTCGTCCGGGGCGCTCGATCGAGGAACACGAATGGCCAAGAAGGTCGCGCAAATCGTCAAGCTGCAGATCCCCGGAGGGGCCGCCACCCCGGCGCCGCCGGTCGGTCCTGCGCTGGGTGGCGCGGGCATCAACATCCCGGAGTTCTGCAAGGCGTTCAACGAGCGCACGCAGTCCAACGCCGGCACGATCATCCCGGTCGAGATCTCCGTGTTCGAGGATCGCTCGTTCACCTTCATCACGAAGACGCCGCCCGCGGCCGTCCTGATCAAGCAGGCCCTCGGCATCGACAAGGGCTCCGCGGAGCCCCACAAGACGAAGGTCGCCGAACTGAGCCAGGATCAGCTGCGTCAGATCGCCGAGACGAAGCTCCCGGATCTCAATGCCAACGATGTCGATGCGGCAATGCGCATCATCGCCGGAACCGCCCGCAGCATGGGCGTCACGGTCGCAGCACAGTAAGAGCGAAGGAACACGAGAGAGCATGCCCAAGCACGGAAAGAAGTACCGCCAGGCCGCTGAGGCCATCGAGACGGGTGAGGTCTACAGCCCCGGGGAGGCCGTCAGCCTCCTCAAGTCGCACGAGCTGTCGCGCTTCGACGCCACGGTGGAAGTCCACTTCCGCCTCGGTGTCAACGTCCGCCACGCCGACCAGCAGCTGCGCGGCACCATCGCCCTTCCCCACGGAACCGGCCGCAGCGTCACCGTCGCGGTGTTCGCCGAGGGTGAGAAGGCCCGCGAGGCCGAGGCCGCCGGAGCGGAGGTCGTCGGCGGTGCCGATCTGGCCAAGCGCATCCAGGAGGGCTTCCTCGACTTCGACATCGTCATCGCCACGCCCGACATGATGGGCGAGGTCGGAAAGCTCGGACGTGTACTCGGACCGGCCGGCAAGATGCCGAACCCCAAGACCGGCACCGTGACGTTCGACGTCGCCAAGGCCATCGAGGACGTCAAGGGCGGAAAGGTCGAGTACCGCACGGACCGCACCGGAATCGTGCATCTCGGCATCGGCAAGTTCTCCTTCAGCGAGGAGCAGCTGGTCGAGAACTACCAGGCCGTGCTCGACGAGATCCTCCGGGCGAAGCCCGCGGCCGCCAAGGGGCGGTACCTCCGTTCGATCACCCTCACGCAGACGATGGGCCCGGGCATCCCGGTCGACACGTCGCAGACGCAGGGTGCCCTCGAGGGGGTCGCTGCCTAGGGGCGGCGCATTCACCAGATAACGGGTCGATCAAAGACCCACGGGGACGGTGTCCACACCGTCTGAAACCGGCCGAGAGGCCAACCCGTGCGAGATCGGCGACGGTGCTCCCTCCGGGGAGCCGTGTCGTCGCTTGTCGCGGGCGAACGACATGAGGAGGTGAACAACTGAACCGCGAAGAGAAAGCACAGGTCATCGCCGACGTGGTCGAGCGCATGGAGCGCACCGACACCGTCGTGGCCACGGACTTCCGTGGTCTCAGCGTCGCCGACATCTCCGAGCTTCGAAGGAAGTTGCGGGATGCGGACGCCGAGATGACCGTCATCAAGAACACGCTGTCACGGCGTGCCGCCGATCAGGTCGGGCGCGATGCGCTCACCCCGTACCTCACGGGACCGACCGGACTGGTGTGGATCAACGGTGACCCGGCTGCGGCCGCCAAGGTCCTCTCCGAGTTCGCCACGGCCCATGAGGAGGTCTTCTCCATTCGAGGAGGCATTCTCGACGGTGACGACCTCCCGGTCGCTGCACTCCAGCAGCTCGCGAGTCTTCCGAGCCGTGAGGTGCTGCTCGCCAAGCTGGCAGGTGGGATCGCCTCGCCGCTCACCGGTCTTGCCGGTGGTCTGCAGGCTCTGATCTCGACTCTGGCGCGCACGCTTGCCGCCGTCCAGGGTTCCGGACAGTTGGCAGAGGGAACCGCACCGGCCGCCGAGACCCCGGCACCCGCCGAGGAGCCGGCCGCCGAGGCCGAGGCACCCGCCGAAGCGCCGGCCGAGGAGGCACCGGCCGCTGACGCTGAGGCATCCGACGAGACACCCGCGGTCGAAGCGGAGGCATCCGCCGACGCCGACGCCCAGGACGGCGCCGAGGCGTCGACCGAAGAAACCCCCGAAAGCTGAAACGACCTAACAGGAGCAACATCAGATGGGTATTACGACTGAAGAGTGGATCGAGGAGCTCAAGGGGATTTCCGTCCTGGAGCTGTCTGAGCGCATCAAGGCCATCGAGGAGGCCTTCGGCGTGACCGCCGCCGCCCCCGTGGCCGTGGCCGCCGCCCCCGGTGGTGGTGGAGACGCCGGTGGTGACGCCGGTGGAGCCGAGCAGACCTCGTTCACCGTGGTCCTCGAGAGCGCCGGCGACAAGAAGATCCCGGTCATCAAGGTGGTCCGTCAGATCACCGGTCTCGGTCTCAAGGAGGCCAAGGACCTGGTGGACGGCGCCCCCGGCAACCTCAAGGAGGGTGTCGAGAAGGACGAGGCCGAGAAGATCAAGGCCGACCTCGAAGAGGCCGGAGCCAGCGTCTCCCTCAAGTAGTCACTCTGTTCGTCTCCCACCGTATGAGCCCGTCCCGGGCTTCTACGGTGGGAAACGAACAGTGGGACGCGGCACCATCATCGCCTTGCGGTGATGACGTCGGCGAAGTCCTCCCCACGCGGTGTGTTACGGCAGCGGCTTCGTACCGACGCTGCCGGAGAGTCCGACTTACGGATGCCCGCTCGTCACTGTTCGGGGCGTTCGTGGACGGCCACTCGACGCGTGCAAGCTTGGTGTCAGTCAATTAACTTGCACGACCCGGGCTCGTCCCCACGGCGATCGTCGGAACCTCGCTGACAGGTGGAAGATCAACGTGCCCGGCCACCCGCGTCAGGCGGGCGCTACCACTTCGGTGAAAGCCGCGTCGGTGTCCTCATCGAGGCCGCGGTGTGGGGTGCCGTGCAAGTTAATCGACTGACACCAAGCTTGCGCGGTCGTGTGATGCGGCCCCGATCTGACCGCGGGGCCCGACCGGATCACTCTCCCGGCGCCTGCTCCAGGAACCCTCCGGACGGTCCGACCTCGGTCCCGTAGCGCGGCTGGTAGTGGTCGAGATAGATGCGTGAGATGAGTTCGCGCCGGCTGCGGACGCCGGCCTTGTCGAACACGGCCTTCAGGTGGTCCTGCACCGTGTAGGCCGACACGTGGAGGGCGGACGCGATCGACTTCGTGTCGACGCCGCGCAGCACGAGCCGCGTCACCTCGCTCTCCCGGGGCGTCAGTCCGAACGCCGCCACGAGAAGCTCGAGGATCTCGGATGGGCGGGCATCCTCGATCGTCACCACGACGTCGCCGGCCAGACCGTCCCGGCCGGCAAGTGGCGCCGCGTGGAGCACCATCCATGCTCCGGATGCCGTGCGGACCCGTGCTCGCGGCAACCGGGCGCCCGGAACGCCCGAGACGGACCGCGCGGCTTGGACGAGCCCCATGACGATGCCGACCGGATCGGTGCGATTCAGGGCGGTGTTGAGGTCGGCGAGCCGGTGCTCCGCCCCGACGCTGATCCGGGTGACCTCGTCGTCGGCGTCGACGATGACCACGGCAGGTCCGGAGTCCGTGGCGTCGATGGCCGGGGAGTCGGCGAGGCGGTTCATGATCCCGGCGCGCACGCCGCGGGCGAACGACTCCGAGAGCGACGCCATGTAGTCGATCTCGGCGGGCGTGAACACCGGATCCCCCGGTCCCCTCATCAGCGCGATGCCACCCCACACGCCGGCCACGTCGCGGAAGACGACGCGCATCTCATCGGAGAATCCGAAGACCGGGCGATGGAGGCGGTCCATCCGCACCGAGCGCTGCACGTCGCCGTCGGTGACGGTGTGCATGCCGATCGCGTACGCGCCGCCCTGTGCGAGAGCCCGGAACGAGGTCGGCTCCTCGGAGCCGTACTCGAGCTCGGCGAAGAGGTCGTCGTGCGAGTTCATCTCCGCCAGGGCCCCGTACTTCCGGCCGCTCGTGAGGATCATCGTCGCCGGATCGTGCGTTGCCGCGCAGGCCGCGGCCCACGGCACCGCTCGCCGGACGGCGTCGGTCGCCTCGGCGAAGAAGTCGTCCAGGCTGAGACCGCCCCGGGAGAGGACGTCGATGTCGCCGCGAACGCGGGCCTCGGTGAGTGCGGTTCCCATGATCCTGCGCATTATCCCCGTCGATCCTCCCGCGGACCATCCCAGCTTCGTGGGGGTGCCGTGGCCGACGGCGCCGTGGAAGACCGGGACTCCGTCGCGGCGGCCACCGGCCGTGGCGTCGCATCGGTATGACCGACGCGACCATTCGTGACCGGAAGCCCTTCTCGTGGTCGGTGCACCACCTGTCCCGAACGGGCGTGCAAGTTAATCGACTGACACCAAGCTTGCACGGCCTCGCACGCCTCGACTGCGTCAGGCCGCGAAGCCCCCGGACGGTCCGACCTCCTCGCCGAAGCGGGGCAGGTACTGGTCGAAGTAGACCCGTGAGATGAGTTCGCGCCGGCTGCGGACGCGGTCTTGTCGAACACGGCCTTCAGGTGATCCTGGACGGTGTACGCGGAGACGTGCATCGCGGCGGCGATGGCCTTGGTCTCGATGCCGCGGAGCACCATGCGGGTCACCTCGCGCTCCCGGGCGGTGAGGCCGAACGCCGCCACCACGAGCTCCAGGATCTCGGCCGGCCGGGCCTCCTCGATCGTCACGACCACATCGCCGACCG
>CAYOSM010000003.1:0-52620 GCA_964406645.1 uncultured Bifidobacteriaceae bacterium
GCGCCCGTCTGGAGGCCGCCGGGATCGTCATCGAGGCGGACTTCCACTGGCCCGGCGCCGCCGGGGTCCTGGGCGCCCGCTCGATCTATGTCCGCGATCCCGCCGGCAACTCCGTCGAGTTCGCCGAGCCCCGGCTCTGGGGGTTTCGCACCACGGCGTGATCGAGACCGGTTGGGAGGTCGCCGGTGGCCCGACGGTTGGAACGGCCATGAACGGTTGCCCAGCGGCAGCTGTCAGCGGTCGACAACGATACGAACTGGTGGGTCGTGTCAGAAGGACCTTCAACGGAACCCTCTGCGGTCGTGCCGACAAGGGCGGCGTGTAAGGGGCGGGTGCTCGCGTGACATATACGAGGTATGGGTGCTGATGAAGCCGGTGAGCGGCAGGTGATCGTTGTCACGAGGTGGCCGGTCGTCGAGGCTGCGCTGTCCTCGTGGCTCGGTGGGTGGTATTCGGTCGGCTGGAACACGGAACCGGGGTCCATGGTCGCCGCCGATGCCGGATGCGACGATCTGATCGTCGTCGGTCCGGACGTCGATGAGTCGGACGGACGGTCCATCATCAACGAGATCGGCCGCCGTGCTCGGGTCATCGTGCTGGTGCCGGATGCGAGGATCGGGTCGGAGGTCCGTTGGGTGCGATCGGGGGCGTCGGCGATTCTGCATATGGGGGAGTTCGATCGCGAGGCGCTTCGGCGGGTGCTCTCCGATCTGAGCGAGGGCAAGCGCGTGGTGAGTGAGGACGCCATGAGGCGGATGCTCCAGGCGGACGATGGATGGGCGCGACCTTCCTCGCGGCAGCATGAGGTGGCCAGGATGCTCGTGCACGGGCTGTCCACTCGCGCGATCGCCGATCGTCTCAGTGTGGCCGAGAGCACGGTCAAGACCCACGTCGCCCGCATGTGCCGAACGATCGGTGCACCGGACAAGGAGGGGCTGCCCGCCGCTCTCCGTATGGCCGACGATGCTCTCGTCGAAGCCTCCGCCCGAATGGCGACTCGGTGACATCCGTTCCCGATGCCGTCCAGAAGGCGTTTGCCGATGACTTCGAACGCCTGTATCCCCGTGTCCGTGCGTTCACGGCGCGCCGAGTCGGGATGCCGACGCGGAGGATCTCGCGGTGGAGGCGTTCATAGTCGCCTGGAACAAGCGTGATGCCTCCCGATCGTCCGTCAAGCTGCCATGGCTCCTGGGCATCGCACGGAAGCTCTGCGCGAACCACCTGCGGCGACGACAGCGGTTTGACCGCGCCCTGGAGCGGCTGTCGGTGGACAGGTCGGTCCACCATGACGCGGATCTGACTTTCGACGATCCGGGGCTGCTCGGGGCGCTGTCCGAACTCAGCTTCCAGGACAAGGAGATCCTCGTGCTCGTGGCATGGGAGGAGTTGAGCGTGGCAGAGATCAGCCGTGTTCTGGGCTGTTCTCGCGCAACTGCCGCGGTGCGCCTGCACCGGGCGAGGAAGCGGGCGGGTGCCCTTCTTGATGGCCTCGTCCCCCGAGTCTCGCAGACTGAGGAGAGCGTGTGATGAGTGATCCGATTCTCTATCTGCGTGCGCGTAACCCTGTCCCGGTCTCGGAGCGGGATGATCCGCGCTTCATGGCGCCGGCGGGGCGCCTGAAGGAGATTCTCGCGACCGCTCCTGTCCCAGCCACCGGGCACCGGTGGCGCCGACCCGCGTGGACCGCAGGTTTTGCCGCCCTGGCCATTGCTGTGGTGGCGTCGGTCGTGCTCTTCACGCGCGGCGGGACGAGCACAGCGTCGGCGGCGTTCGATCGGCTGGCGAAAGCAACGGAGGCACAGAGCGCGATGGTGTCGTCTGGGCGGCCGATCAGGACCGCGACCACGGTGCTGACGTCGACGACCGTTGGCGAGCACGGCGGGTACGTCGTGCTCCAGTCCGAGCGCAGTGCACTCACCATCCGGCCGGACGGCGTCACCACCCGCACCACGACCACGGGTGTGCCGGAGTTCCCGGGTCCGCGTGACCGGCAGCGGTGGATCCGGTCGGGACGTCCCGCGTTCGCGCCTCCGGGGACATCCGTCGAGACCATCCGGCAGGAGCCGCTGTCCGCCCCGCCGCCGGAGGAACTGAGCACCCCGGACCGGGCGCGCCGGTATCTGATCGACACCGCGCGGTCTCAGGACCTCCCGGAGGCTGTCGGTCCCTTCGTCGTGGCGCAGGATCTCCTCGGCGTCGGCCCGGTCAATCCCCGGATCCAGGCGAACATCTACCGGGCCCTGGGCTCCATCGGCGGTGTCTCGACGGCTGACGATCCCGACACCGCAGATGCGCACCGGTCGGTGACGTTCAGTGTCATATCTGGTCACACCGGGGCGCGCGTTCGGTACGCGATGAGGTTCGACGCACAGACGGGACAACTCGTCGAGAGCACCCAGACACTCCTCGACGCCCAGCCATGGATCGACGCGACACCACCGACACTCCTGAACCGCTACATGGCCACACCACTTGTCGCCGACTGATCAACGCCCGGTGACGGTGAGAGTCCGAACGTCCATGTCGTCCACGCGGACGACACAGATTCATCCATCCGGACGACCCGCACCGGGTACTGATCGGGATAGCGTCACCACAAGATCATGCGGTGTCGGAGCACCGGGAGGCAGAAAATGCGTCGTCAGTTCTCGATCGTCGTGAGGATCAGATGGTTATCGGTGCCGCCGGTGACGAGGTCGCAGGGACACCTTTCAGACATCTGGCAATACTGGGTATACTCGGTGAATGGCCAAGGTGATGGTGTCACTTCCCGATGAGGTGCTGCGAGCGGTCGACATCGAGGCTGCACGCCTCGGGATGTCTCGCAGCGGCTACCTACGTGTGCTGGCCGAGGATGCTGTAACACGGCGCAGCCGCTCTCGGGCCGAGCGTATGGCGGAGATCGATGCGAGCGGCGGGCCGGTTCGACGGGGAGGGCGTGTCGCGGAACTGGTCAAGGCGAATCGGCCTCAGGGATGAACCTCTGGCTGCTCGATGCCAGCGTTCTGCTCGCAGGGGAGGACGCGGATGACGATCACCATTGGGATGCCCTGCGGCTGATGGGAGGTGAGGATCCTCTGGCGACCCTGGATCTCGCGTTCTACGAGGTGACGAACGTTGCGGTCCGCGTGTGGGGTGATCCTCAGGCGGCATGGCGCCTGAGGGAGCGTGTGGCTGCGATCGGCGAGGATGGCGGTCTCGTGCGTGCTGACGCCCCGCTGCTGTCAGAGGCGGCATCCATCGTTGGAGAGCATGCGATCTCCGCCTACGACGCTGCTTATGTGGCCGCCGCGCGGCATGTGGGAGCCCAGCTCGTGAGCTGCGATGTCCGTGATCTCGTCTCACGTTCGCTCGCCTGTCTGCCCGCGGACGTCCCGAACCCGTCCGAGTCCCGCTGAGCCGGTCTGCCCGGCTCCTGGTCCGTGCCCCGGCGGCGCCTGTGGCGCCGGGGCACGGTGAACGCCTCGCGGCCTACGCCGTAGGCGTGTATCCGGGCATCGGGTGGGATGCCATGAGTTCCTTGATCTCGCCGGCGATGCGGGTGAGGGTGGCCGTGTCGTCCTGGTTGGAGATCGCCTCGTCGATCCACGTCGCGAGCTGTGGCATGTGGTCGGGGGTGAGGCCGCGGGTGGTGATGGCGGCGGCGCCCAGTCGCAGGCCTGAGGGGTCGAACGGCTTGCGGGTGTCGAATGGGACCGAGTTGTAGTTCAGTTCGATGCCGGCAGCGTCGAGTGCCTGTGCGGCGGGTTTGCCGCCGAGTCCCTTGCCGGTGAGGTCGATGAGGATGAGGTGGTTGTCGGTGCCGCCGGTGACGAGGTCGTAGCCCAGCTCGCCGAGTGACTCCGCGAGCGCCTGCGCGTTGGCGACGATGCCGTGCGCGTAGGTGGAGAACTCCGGTGTGGAGGCCTCCTTCAGCGCGACGGCGATGCCCGCGGTGGTGTGGTTGTGCGGGCCGCCCTGCAGGCCGGGGAAGACGGCGCGGTCGAGGTCCTTGGCGTACTCCTCGGTGCTCATGAGCATGGCGCCGCGCGGACCGCGGAGGGTCTTGTGCGTGGTGGTGGAGATGATGTCGGCGTGCCCGACGGGGGAGGGGTGCGCGCCACCGGCGATGAGGCCGGCGATGTGGGCGATGTCGGCGGCGAGAACGGCACCGACTTCACGCGCGATCTCGGCGAAGGCGGGGAAGTCGATGGTGCGCGGGACCGCGGTGCCGCCGCAGAAGATGAGCTTCGGCTTCTCCTTGCGGGCCAGGTCGCGGACCTCGTCCATGTCGATGCGGCCGTCCTCGCGGCGCACGCTGTACTGCACCGCGCGGAACCACTTGCCGGTGGCCGACACCGACCAGCCGTGGGTGAGGTGGCCGCCCATGGGGAGGGCGAGGCCCATCATGGTGTCGCCGGGCTCGAGCAGCGCAAGGTAGATGGCGAGGTTGGCGGGCGAGCCGGAGTACGGCTGGACGTTGGCGTGCTCCACGCCGAAGACGTCCTTGGCGCGCTGGATGGCGAGCTCCTCGACCGGGTCGATGAACTGCTGCCCCTCGTAGTAGCGCTTGCCGGCGTAGCCCTCGGAGTACTTGTTGGTGAGGACGGTGCCGGTGGCCTCGAGGACGGCCTGCGAGACGTAGTTCTCGGATGCGATCAGCCGGATCTTGTCGTGCTGGCGTTCGGCCTCGGACTCGATCAGTCCGGCGATCTCGGGATCGGTGGCGGTGAGGGTTGGGATGGCGGGCTCGTGCACGTGTGCCTCCTGTGACGGATGAACCCGGGACCCAGGCGCGCGGTTTCCGGACCACTATGGATGTACTCGGGGTGTCGCTCCCCGGTGGTTGGCTCCACCTCGACGGCGCCAGTCGCGACGTGGGGGATGCTACCGATGCGGGTCGTGGTGCGGGAGGTGGCCTGGGGGGCGGGACCTTCGAGAAACCCAGATCCACGACGGGACACCCTGTTGGTCGGGTTGCCATGCCTCGCCGTGGACCATGACCCCTGGTGGGAAGGAAGCGATCGTGGTCGATCAGCCGCGTTCACCTCCTAGAATCCCGCTGTGCCGACGCACGTCACCATCACCATCCGCCTGGTCGACGGGACCCCTGAGGGGCAGGAGCGCCGTCGCGTCGTCCTACGTGTCAGCAGGGGGACGCCGGCGGGGGCCGGGTGGTCCTATGTCTGCGAGGACGAGGCTCTCGATTCCGTTCCGCCGAACGGGGTCGTGTACGTCCTGAACGGCCGACGGACCATCCCGGCGGCGCGGCTCGACGATGGGGACGACCTCGTCATCGTCGTTCCCGTCCGGCCGTCCTGACGAGTCGTCGGCTGCGAGCTGGACGCGCGGTCGTTCTCTCTGGGACCGCTGGTGTCGGAACGGGCTGGATCGGGATCAATTGTGGCCTGTCTTCGGTCAGGGGAGCGGGGTGAGCCTCGTGCGTCGTGCACATCGGTAGCGGGAGTGAGGTGTCTGGCACCCCGGCCCGCAGGGGTGGGCACAGACGACCGTAACCCTTGCAGGGAGCCACGTTGGGCCCCCGATGTGTGAGCTGTTGACGGGGTCGAGGTGCCCGGCACCGGGGTCCCGTGCGGGTGGGCGCGGACCGTCCTGACGCGGGCTCCGAAGGGGCCCCTGTTAGCGTGCCGCCCCGATATGAAGGTTCTGTCCTCAGCGCGTGGGGGCGCCCTGATCGTGGGCCTCATCCTCTCCATCGCGCTCGCGGCGACATTCGTCTCCCGTGCGAACGGTGCAGAGGGCGAACGCCTGACCGTCAACCGCGGTGGCGGCTCGGTCGCCCTCGAACGCGGACGGAGCGGAGGCAGGGTGCTCGTGCTCACGGGCGCACCCGGAGCCAGGCGCTCGATCGCCTCGCGTGGCGGCAAGCACCTCGGATTCGTCGTACGGGTGGCCGGCTGCCGCGGTCTGCCGCGTCTCGTCGTGAGCATGAACCGGACGGTCGTGCTCAACACGACGATCCGGCGGGCGGGCTGGCATGTCGTCTCCACACCGAAGACGATCAGGCCGGGGACCTACACCATGACCGTGCGCCTGGCCAATCAGGTGTCCGGCAAGTGCCGGCGCGCGATCCGCGTCGACTCGTACGTGTTCGGAGCCACCGTCGCCGCGCCGGCAGTCGGCACTTCGGGCGGCGCGGCCGGGACGACCTGGTGGCAACCGGCGCAGGCGACGACGTGGCAATGGCAGCTCAGCGGCTCGCTCGACCTGAGCGTCCCCGCACAGATGTACGACATCGACCTGTTCGATCGATCCGCGTCGGATGTCGCGGCGGTGAGGGCCCGCGGTGCGCACGCCGTGTGTTACATGAGCGCCGGGACCTATGAGGGCGGCAGACCGGATGCGTCCAGCTTCCCGTCGGCGGTGCTGGGTAGCACCATGGATGGCTGGCCCAACGAGCGGTGGCTCGATATTCGTCGCATCGATGTCATCGGGCCGATCATGGAAAGGCGCCTCGACCTCTGCAAGGCCAAGGGCTTCAGCGCCGTTGAGGCCGACAATGTGGACGGCTACTCCAACAAGACCGGGTTCCCGCTCACCGGTGCCGACCAGCTCGCCTACAACCGGTTCCTCTCGTCGGCCGCGCATGCGCGTGGACTGGGAATCGGACTGAAGAACGATCTGGCCCAGGTGCCGGCGCTCGAGCCGAGCTTCGACTTCGCCATCAACGAGGAGTGCTTCGCGTTCTCGGAGTGCCGGCTCCTCGATCCGTTCCTTCATGCCGGCAAGGCGGTCTTCAACGCCGAGTACGACGTGTCGACGTCGAGCTTCTGTCCGGAGGCACGGTCCCGGGGGATCATGGCGATGCGCAAGAACCTCTCGCTGGACGCGTTCCGGCAGCAGTGCTGGTAGGAGGCAGGGCGCTCAGGCCGTCCTGAGGATGGTGCCCGCCGCCGTGTCGGTTGACGTGGGGTGCATTCGGTCGTGACCTGAGGGGGTGTCGGTCCTCGGTCGCTGCCGTCGGCCGTGCATTGCCGTGCGTCAATGGGACCCAGGTGCCTGGCACCTCGGTCCCGTTACGATCGGCACGATGTATGGAAAGTGCCTGCATCTGGTGCTATCGCACGGGTCGTGCAGTGCCGATTCGTCCAATTCACGGGACTCGGGTGCCTGGCACCTCGGTCCCGTTACGATCGGCACAAGGCACGAATGTGCCCGGCCGTCGGCGTCCATCGCTCGATGGCGCCGCGCTAGGATCGGCCCGATGGACGAAGAGACACCCAGAGCCCCCGAGCGACCGCAGATCGGCGTCATCGAACCCGGCGTCATCCGCATCGAGACCCCTCCCGAGGAGGAGCTCTGGACGGACGATTCCGGCGAGGACTATGCCGGCTGGTACTGCGTACGGACCAACCCGTGGCCGTGCCCGGCGGAGGGGTGCACCTTCGTCGCCACCCACCTGACGGCGGCGCACCTCGTCATCGTCTGGCCCGAATCGGACGATCCCAACCTCCTGCGGCACTGTGCCGTCGCCCGCGACGTGGGACGCAACCCGAAGATCGAGCAGTACGAGGCCGCCTTCGGACCCGCCTGCTCGTACTACCAATGGGAGGCCGCGGGCAACCCCGTGCACGGCGTGCGCGCGATGGAGGAGTAGGGAGCGGAACGCACTCGCGCAAGCCTGGTGTCAGTCAATTAACTTGCACACGGCTGGGTCGTGCAAGTTAATTGACTGACACCAGGCTTGCGCGTGGCCAGACCCGCACAACTTCCAGTCGGCGGTCGTGACGGGTCCCGCTACCGGGGGCGCTCGTCGGGTCGGATGCCGATGGCGTCCTCCAGCCGGCCGCGGAAGTCGGTGTCCTCCCATAGTCGCCACGTCGCGAGGAACTGCCGGTAGAGGTCATCCCGCTCACGCGTCCAGATCTCGAGGAGCGCCATGATCCCCGCCCGCTCGCGGATCGTCGACGACGCGGCGAGTTTCGCGGCGAACTGACGATAGGCGTGTTCGGAGGCCGAACGGGCCCGTCCGGTGGCGGTCGCCTCGGAGACCAGATCCCGCGCGCGCTCGGCGTCACGCTCGGTCAGCCGCCGCAGGTGCTCGGTGAGCATGGGCACCTGGACGTCGCGGTCGTGGATGTCGCCCAGGAGGTCCTGCATGTCCTTGATCTCGTCGAGATACGGGGAGAGGTCGGCCGGGAAGGCGGGTCCGAAGATCTCGATGAGGTAGCGCAGGCGCTTGAACGCGATCCGCATGTCATGGAGCTCGCGGACCCGGCCGGGGCGGGTGACGGCATCCGAGTAGGACCAGGCCTCCTCGATCCGCATGGCGAGGATCCGGCGGGCGTTGGGACGGACGCGGCGTGACGGGTCGACGCCGTCGACCGGATGCGGCTTGGCCATCAGGAGCCTCCGCCGCCGGGTGGTCTCGGGTCCAGCTTCTTCGCGGAGACGCCGGTGTTCGCGGCGACCCATTTCTCGAACCGCTTGGCGAAACCGCTGGAATCGATGTCGTGGAAGAGCCGCTCGATCTCCACACGCTCGTCACGGCGCCGGTCGCGGTACTCGTCGATGAGCGCCTCCACGCCGATCCGCTCCTCCGGCGAGAGCTCGGGGAGCAGGCGCCCGAGTGCGTCGATCGCGACGTCGAGGTCGCGGGCGTCGCCCAGCGTGTCCGTGATCCGCTTGACCTCGCGCAGGTTCCGGCGGAAGGACTTCTCGGGAAACGCGGGGGCGAACGCGTCCATCGCCGCGCGCAGCCGCCGTGAGGAGACGCGCATGGCGTGGAGCTCCTCGATGTCCTCACCGAGGAGGGTGCCCTCGCGATAGCTCATCGTCTCCCGCCAGCGGGTGAGGATGACGCGACCGGCAGCATCCGAGAAGCGGGCGTTCGGCTCCAGTCCCGGGACGTCCCACGCCTTAGCGATCCCGGCGCTCCCTCACTCGCACCGCCTCGATCAGCGCATCGCGGAGCTCACGCGGGCGACGGATCTCGTCCCAGTCGAGGTCCAGTGCGATGAGGACATCGAGTGCGGCCATGTGAATCACGTCGGTGGGGAGCCCGGTCGACGTCGCCACGTCGTCGAGCCAGCGCCGGTGGCGGTCCGTGATGCGGCCATCGGAAGAAACCTTCGCATCACGACGACGCGAAGGGAGGTCGCCCGCGTCCAGCCGGCGGGTGCGCTCGGGCTCGTCGCCGGACGGATCGAGCATCGCCTGGTAGCTCACTCTGCTCACGCGCCGACGCCGTCCCCGGAACGGCGGTCTTCGGCGAGGTCCCGGACGAGGTCCTCACCGACCTGCGTCTCGCGCCGGGCGAAGCCCACGAAGAGGGCGTTCGCACAGAGCATGTTCACGAGGCGGGGGATACCCGCGGTCTCCTCGTGGATGGTGGTGGCGGCCCGGTCACTGAACAGTCGTCGGGTCGCACCGGCGACGCGGGTGCGGTGATGGATGTAGTTCACCGTCTCGTCGCGGCTCATGCCCTCTAGGTGGTAGCGCACGACGATCCGCTGGTCGAATTGCGGAAGCCGCTTCAGCGTCGAGCGCAGCTCGGGCTGTCCGAGCAGCACCACGGGGATGGCGGGACCGTCGCCGGGGTTCGTCAGGAGCCTCAGCTCCTCGAGCGCCTTGCGATCCAGCCGCTGCGCCTCGTCGACGAGGATGATGGGGCGGCGACCCTCCTCGTTCTCCCTCGTGAGGTGGTCGCGGAGTTCCTGTGCCAGCTTGGGCGTGCCACCTCCCCGGCGACCCGCGCCGAGCGACGCGAGCAGCGCCACGAGGAGCCCGGACGCCGTGCGCGGAGGATTGGCCACGGCGGCGATGGAGAAGCCGTCGCTCTCGAGCGTGGAGCGCAGCGAGCGGGCGAGGGTTGTCTTGCCACACCCGATCTCACCGGTGATCGTGACGATGCCGCCGAGCTGCGTCAGCCCGAAGAGCATGCGGGACAGCCCCTCCCGGTGCGCATCGCGTTCGAACGCGAACCGTGCGTCGGGCTCGATCTGGAACGGAGCCTCGGAGAGTCCCCACCAGTCGAGGTAGGGGTGCTGGGCGGATCTCTTCTTCGGCTCGTCACTGCGTCCCATGCGAAAGACCGTACCAACTACTTGGTGCGTACTGTTACCACCGCGTAACAAAGTGGGCGGACGAGCAGGGGTTTTCCCACGACAATCGGTGGCGCAACGACCGTTTGATACAGTCGTCGTCTCGCACGGGCGCCCCAGCGCGGCGCCGGATCACGGACAGGAGGAGCCATTTGAAGGCGACTCGACGCCCGCGTTTTACGCACCTGCTCGGTGCACTTCTCTTCGGTGCCCTTCTCGTCGGGGGCCCTCTCATCGTGCCGAATGGCGCGGTGGGTCAATCCATCGCGGGTCAGATGGAGGCGGTACGGCAGCTCGAGATCGAGATCGCGGGCTACGACGCCCGGTATGCCCAGGCCAGTCAGGCCTATGAGACCGCGCAGAACCGCGTCGACGATGCTCAGGCGCGGATCAGCAAGAACACCGCCGAGCTCAAGAAGTCTGAGCAGGCGTACCGCCAGTCGCAGAAGGTGCTCGGCGATCGCATCTCGATGATCTACCGCCAGCCTCAGCCCAGCCAGGTCGAGGTGCTCCTGCGCTCGGAATCGTTCTCCGACTTCGTGTCGGGTGCGGACTTCATGCAGCGTGTCCGCCGGCAGGACAGCGAGATCGTCGAATCGACGCGTGAACACCGCGATGCGATCAAGAAGCAGCGCGTCCAGCTCATCGCCGACCGGAAGGAAGCGAAGGAGCAGAGCGCGGAGGCGCGACGTCAGGTCAGCGAGATCACCAGCGTCCGTGCCCAGCGCGCCACCGTCCTCAACTCGGCCCGTAATCAGCTGACCGTCATGATCGCCGCGGAGCAGCAGCGGCAGGCGAACGCCGCCCGGATCGCCGCCCTGCAGGCCGCGCAGCGCCGCGTCGTCCAGCGCACCCGTGCCGACGGCGACCCCAGCACCCCGAGCGTCACTCCCACGACGCCCGTGTCGGGAACGGCGACGTCCCCCACGTCCGGGGGCACCACGACGCCGAGCGGTGCACTCACCTCGATCGCCCAGTGCGAGTCGGGTGGGAACCCCTCAGCGGTGTCTCCCAGCGGTCTCTACCGCGGGAAGTACCAGTTCGACCCGGGTACCTGGTCGAGCCTCGGCGGGCAGGGCAGTGATCCCGCCGCCGCCTCGGAGTCCGAGCAGGACCGCGTCGCAGCCCTCCTGTACTCGCAGCAGGGTGGGTCCGCCTGGCCCGTCTGCGGACGGTAGGCACGCTTCACCGTCGGTCCGCGGCACTCGTCGCGGACCGACGTCCGTTCTCCGCCGTCACTCGAGTGCCGATGTGACCGGAGGGCTCCCGATCTCTCCCGCGGATCACCGTCAGCAGTCGGCGGTCCCTAGCACCGCGTGCTCCGGTGTTCCGCCCACGCGGGATGGTCGAGCCGACTCATCCGAGCGGTGGGTCCGTCAGGTCACGGCGGTCGACTGACATCCCGGCCGCGCGCCGAGGGACCGCGAGACCTCAGCGGCGTTTGCGAGGAAAGACGTCCAGCGTGAGGGACGCGACTCGGTCCAGGATGAGAAGACCGTCCAGATGGTCGATCTCGTGGAGCACCACCCGTGCCTCGAAACCCGTCGTGGAGAGCCGGGCCTCCTCGCCCTCCAGCGTGCGGTACGTGACGGTGATCTCGGTGGGACGCTTCACGTTCGCCGTGATGTCCGGGAGGCTCAGGCAGCCCTCGCGGCCGATCTCGCCGCCCGAGCGGGCGACGACGACGGGATTGACCATGACGATCGGGCCCGCCGGATCGGGGACGCTCCGATGCCCGGTGCAGTCGATGTAGATCATCCGCCACAGGGCGCCGATCTGCGGGGCCGCGAGGCCGACCGTCCGTGGATAGCGCTTCGCCGTGTCCACGAGGTCGACCGCGAGGGCGGCCGCCTCCGCGCCCACGGTGCGTATGGGGACGGCAGGTGTCTTCAGCCGTCGGTCCGGATACCGCACGACATCGCGGATCACGGACCTACAGGACCTCGTCGTCGACGGGGGAGACGGCCACCTCGACGTTCTGCGCGGCGGCCACGCTCGCGAGCGCGGCGGAGAGCCTGTCGGTGCCCACCCCCTCGGGCAGGGCGCAGGTGATCCCCAGCACATACACGGGAGGGTCGCCGATGACGCGGCTGGAGAGGTCCTCGATGTTGACGGCGAGATCGGCGAGACACCGGGTGACCGCGCTCACGATGCCGGGGTGGTCGGCGCCGTAGACGGACACGATGCACCCGTCGGCGCGCGGCGCGGCGGACGCGTCGGGCGAGGTCGGGCCGAGCCAGATGGTGAGGCCCAGATCGGCCGCGACGGGGTCCAGGGCGGCGCGCGCGTCGTCGGGGCTCGTTCCCTCCGGCACGGAGACGGCCATCACCATCGCGAACGATCCGCGAAGGAGCGCGGCGCGGCAGTCCTCGAGGTTGGCACCGATCCCGTAGAGGGCCTCGGTGAACGCGGCGACGATGCCGGGCCGGTCGCGGCCGACGGCGGTGATGGCGAGCTCGGTCATCCGCGCAGCCACTCCTCGCGGCTGACGAGCGGATGGCCCGTCAGGCCGGCGAGCTCCGCGCGGATCTCGCCCACGGTGCCGCTGCGGGCGGCCTCCACGTCGTGTGCGTGGATCGTCTCGAAGTTCTCCTGGTGGGCGTCCACGTACGCGTCGTCGGAGAGATCCGGGTACCGCTCGATGACACCGCGGATCATCTCGCGCACGCTGTCCTCCACGAATCGCGGGCGGCTGTGGGCGCGCGCCACCACGAACTCCTCGTCCGGGCGCTTCATCAGCTCGTAGATCTGGGACGACATGCTCTCCTCGACGATGGAGATGAGCTCATCCGCCTCGACACGTCCGTCCGGCAGCCCGACGAACAGGGTTCCGCGTGCCCGCTGGTTGTGCGTCGCGATCGGCACCGTGTCCACGATCCGCGCGATCTGCGCGGGATCGAAGCCCTCGTCCTGGAGACGCGACTCCGCCCGGGTGCGGATGAGCTCCTGTGCGCAGGGGCACGCGTTCATGCCCTGGGCGGATACGCCGACCATGCGGCGCGATGCCGCGCCGTTGGCCGCGGCGATCCCGATGAGGCCGTACATCTCCTGGGTGGCGATGTCGGTGACCGGGGTGCGCCGCTCGATCGGGTAGCTCGCCGTGATGACCACCTCGCTGCGGACGGCACCCTGCGAGTCCACCACGCGGCGGGCGACGGCCTCCGCGAGCTCCTCGATGAGGAGCGCGCGCTCCAGCACCACGCGGTCGATGGCCTCGTTCAGGTCCTCCTCGAAGCGCGACATGTGGACGCCCTTCTGATGGGGGTCCAGATCGACGCCGCAGCGGATCTCGGCGTGGAAGAGCCGCTCGGAGTCGCCGTGGCTCAGCCGGATGGCCTTCGCGGAGCGCGTGACCCCGGCACGGGTCAGGCTGAGGCGGGTTGACGGAGCCGATGCCTGCAGGTCGGGGAACTGCGGTTGACGGTTGACGGTGGTCATGGCCTCGGATTCTCGGTGTGCGGTGCTCCGGAGAGACGGAGTGTAGTCGGTCGGTTTCCCCGGACGTCGCGAGGCCTCCCGCGATCGGACCCAGGGGAACACGCGCGCTCATGTGAACGTCCGCGACCGATGCCGTTACCCCACGTTCACCACCCGGAAACACCGGCGGGAAACGTCGGCGGCAGCATGGCCTCGTCAGCTATCGAACGAAACATCAGGGAGAAGGAATGAAGAACGCACGGATCGTGGCCATCGGCCTGGCCGCCGTCGCCGTCGCGGGCGCGGCCGTGGGATGCGGTGGATCGAGCAGTGACAGCGACCTCTCGGGCTCCATCGCGATCGACGGTTCATCGACCGTCGCGCCGCTCTCCATCGCCGCGGCCGACGCCTTCAACGGTGACAACCCGAACGTCGACATCAAGGTCGGCACGTCCGGCACCGGTGGCGGATTCGAGAAGTTCTGCGCGGGCACGACCGACATCTCGGACGCGTCACGCGCGATCAAGGACGAGGAGACCGCGGCCTGCGAGAAGGGCGGCGTCAAGTTCGTGGAGCTCCGCGTGGCCTCCGACGGCATCACCGTCGTTGCCAAGAAGGACACCGACCTCGGTAAGCAGTGCATCACCCTCCCGGAGCTGAAGTCGGTCTGGGAGAAGACCTCCAAGATCGACAACTGGAGCCAGATCGGCGCCGGCTGGAACGACGTGCCGCTCAAGCTGGCGGGTCCCGGAGACCAGTCCGGCACCTTCGACTTCTTCAACGAGGAGGTCCTCGGTGAGGACGCAGGCGGCGACGTCGCCCAGCCGCGTCAGTTCAGCTCGTCGGAGGACGACAACGTCATCGTGACCGCCGTCGAGGGGACCGAGGGCACCATGGGCTACTTCGGGTTCACCTACTTCGAGGAGAACGCCTCCCGTCTCCAGTCCCTCGCGGTCAAGGGTGACGGGGACTGCGTGGAGCCGACCGCCGAGAGCATCACGGCCGGCGACTACCCGCTCTCGCGCCCGCTCTTCCTCTACGTGAACACGGCAGCGCTCGAGCGGCCGGAGGTCACGGCGTTCGTGAAGTACTACCTCGAGAACGCCGTCTCCATCGCGGAGGACAACCAGTTCGTCCCGGCACCGCAGGACTCGCTCGACGAGTCCCTCGGAAAGCTCCCGGCCTGACCTGATGGCCGAAGCCACTCCTCCACCCGCGGCCCCCCTGCGGACGAGGCACCGCACCGTGCGTGAGCAGATCATCCTGCTCGCGCTCGGGGCGGCGGCGCTCGTATCGATCTTCATCACCGTGGGGATCGTCATCACCCTCTTCGGCGAGGGGCTCGCGTTCTTCTCCGATGTCTCGGTGAAGGAGTTCCTCACCGGCTCGACGTGGTCGCCGCGCGACGGCGAATGGGGCGTGCTCCCGCTCCTGTCGGGCTCGATCATGATCGCCCTCATCGCCGGTGTCGTCGCGATCCCGCTCGGCGTCGGTGCCGCGATCTATCTGTCCGAGTACGCCGCCGAGAGCGTTCGACGCGTCGTCAAGCCGGTTCTCGAGATCCTGGCCGGCATGCCGACCATCGTCCTCGGCTTCTTCGCCATCGACACCCTGACCCCGGTGCTCCGCAACGTCGGAATCATCCCGACGGGGCAGACCTTCAGCGCGCTGTCGGCGGGGATCGTGGTCGGACTCCTCATCCTGCCGCTCATCTGCTCCCTGTCGGAGGAGGCGATCCGTGCCGTCCCGCGGTCCATGCGTGAGGGCGCGTTCGGGCTCGGTGCGACCAAGCCCACGGTGTCGACCCGGATCGTCGTCCCCGCCGCGCTCTCCGGGATCGTCGCGTCATGCGTTCTCGGGCTCTCGCGCGCGGTCGGCGAGACCATGGCGGTCACGCTCGCCGCGGGACTGACCCCGAACCTCACGGCGGATCCGGTGTCCGAGATGCAGACCATCACCGCCTACATCGTGCAGGTGGTCCGCGGGGAGGCCGCACGCGGGACGACCCAGTACGAGTCGATCTTCGCGGTCGGAATCGTCCTCTTCATCATCACGTTCATCATCAACCTGGTCGCGGTCGCCATCGTGCGGCGGTTCCGCACCGTCTACCAGTAGGCCGGCCGATGACGACACACGCACACGCAGAACAGCCCCCGTCGCGTCCGCCGGTCGCCGATGTGGATCCGTTCCCCCGGAAGACGACCCGTCCCTGGGACGCGATCTTCCACGCGCTGGTCCTGGGCTCGGTCGCGGTCGCGATCGGCGCCCTCATCTGGCTCATGTGGTCGATCGTCCAGAAGGGCGCCCCGCACCTCAGCTGGGACTTCCTCACGACCAAGGCGACGGGCAGCGCCGAGACGTCCGGGTTCACATCCGCGATCCGCGGATCGTTCGTCCTGATGATCATCACCATGGCCGTGGCGCTACCGCTCGGCTATGCCGCGGCGATCTACCTCGAGAAGTTCGCCGCCGAGCGCGTGCTCGCCGCGAAGGCGCGCGAGCTCCGCCTGCGTCAGCAGATCGCCGACGGCGACGGCGGGCTGGGAACCCGGGTCCGTCTCATCTGGGCCCGGATGGTCGGTCCCCTCAACCGGCTCGTCGAGATCAACATCTCCAACCTCGCGGCCGTCCCGTCCATCATCTACGGACTCCTCGGCCTCGCGCTCTTCATCTCGTTCGCGGGCCTGAGGGAGTCCCTCCTCGCCGGCGGGCTCACACTCGCCATCCTGGTGCTGCCGATCATCATCATCTCGTCGCGCGAGGCGATCCGCGCCGTGCCGATCTCGATCGAGCAGGGCGCGCTCGGCCTGGGCGCCACGAGGTGGCAGGCCATCCGCGGTCAGGTCGTCCCCGCGGCGGCCCCGGGGATGCTCACCGGCTCGATCCTGGCCATGTCGCGCGCCATCGGCGAGTCGGCACCCCTGATCGTGGTGGGCGGCGTGGTGTTCTCCACCCGCATCCCCAGCGTCAATCCCCTGAACGCGGGTCACGAGGCACTGATCGCGATGCCTCTCCAGGCCTTCTTCTGGGCCGGTCATCCCCGCGAGAACTTCCGTGAGCTGGCCGCGGCGGGAATCATCGTTCTGATGGGGGTCCTCCTCATCATGAACGCCGTCGCGATCTACCTCAGAAACCGTTATAGCAAGCGTTGGTAGAGGAGATGGACGAAATGGACGAGACGACGACCATGCCGGACCCCGTGGCCGGCACCGATCCTCAGATGGGGCAGGCGGCGGACACCGAAGCGACTCCCCGCGCCATCGAGTCGCAGCCGATCGATCCCGCGGTGTTCGACCACCATCGTCCGAGGGGTCCGGTGAGCAACGTCCCCCTCTTCGAGCTGGACGGGGTCTCCGTGACCTACGGCGGCAACCACGCCGTGAAGGACGTGACGATGAGGGTGGCCCACCGGCAGATCACGGCGCTCATCGGTCCGTCGGGGTGCGGCAAGTCCACGCTCCTGCGGTGCTTCAACCGGATGAACGACCTGATCCCCGGCGCCGTCGTGCACGGCGACCTTCGCTTCGGCGGACAGGACCTCTACGACTCCCGCGTCGATCCGGTGGACGTCCGGCGTCGTATCGGGATGGTGTTCCAGAAGCCCAATCCGTTCCCGAAGTCGATCCGCGACAACATCGCGTTCGGCATGAAGGTCAACGGCATCAAGGTGACGAGCGCGCGCATCGAGAAGGCGCTCCGCGACGCGGCCATCTGGGACGAGGTCAAGGATCGCTTGGACGACGAGGCGTTCGCGCTCTCCGGCGGCCAGCAGCAGCGTCTGTGCATCGCCCGCGCCCTGGCGGTCGAGCCCGACGTGATCCTCATGGACGAGCCCTGCTCGGCCCTCGACCCGATCGCCACCCTCGCGATCGAGGACCTCATGCTGCAGCTGCGGGAGCGCTACACGATCGTCATCGTCACCCACAACATGCAGCAGGCGGCCCGGGTCTCGGACTACACGGCGTTCTTCAACGTCGCCGGCGTGGAGCAGGGGCAGCGCTACGGTCTGCTCGTCGAGTGCGACGAGACCAAGACGATCTTCACGCAGCCGTCCGACTCGCGGACCGAGGACTACATCACCGGCCGCTTCGGCTGATGTGAGCCGTCGTGGTGGCTCCGGCGTTCGGCCGGGGCCACCACAGATATCGCTGAGAGCCCGGACGCCGGACCAGGCCCGTCGTGCGCCGGGAGGAGTCCTGTTTCGCGCGTGGCCGTCGCGGCGGGCCTCGTCGTGGCCGACTCCCGAGTCATCCGCTGTGGGTCCCTCGACGATTCCGTCGGAGTCTCCCTCTCGGCGACTTCCGTGCGCATCCGGCGGGACGTGAGGCCGGTGGCGGTGCGCCTCCCGGAAGAGGCTAAGGAGCGGAGGAGCGTGACGTCTCGGCGGGGGCGTCCTCACCGGACCCGACGACGTCGCTCGAGGAGCCGATGGCCGTGTCGCCCGCCGGTATGTCGCACTCGTCGCTGCCGGGCTGCGCGGCCTCCTTCTCGGCCTGGTCGCGCAGTTCGCGGAACCCGATGCCCTCCGACATGAGGAAGAGGAAGCCGATGACCACGCCGACCACGATCTCCGTCGCCTGCAGGCCGAGTGCGAAGGCGAGGGCGCTGGCGCTCGAGACGTTGTAGCTGTGCGTGAGCGGCACGACGACCGCCGCCTGGAACACGCCGACGTTGCCCGGAAGCAGGGGGAAGATCTGCGCGATGGTGATCGACACGAGGATGAGCCCCGCGCCGCCCCAGCCGACGCCGTCGATGCCGAAGGCCCGCAGCGCGAAGAAGATGCCGGCGAGCTGGGCGGCCCACGACAGGAAGCTCGGGACGGCGACGAGCACGAGCCGAAGCGGGTGGCGGAGGCTCGCGTGGCTCTCGTGCACGGCCGACAGGAATCGCTGGAGCGCCCGGGTCGCGCGCGCCCAGATGGTGCCGGTGGACAGCCACGGCGGCATGTGCCGCCGGGGCCGACGGAGGATCGCGACGAGGAGGATCGAGATGGAGACCGCCCCGAGCACCGCGGTGATGATCCATATCGTCCGCGACAGCGGCATGAACAGGCCCACGGCGATGACCATGAGCACGAGGGCGGCCGTCGAGACGATGTTCTCGACCACGACCGATCCGAGCAGCATCGTGCTGCGGACGTCGTTGCCGTTGGCCGCGAGGCGCCGGCGCGCGAGCATGACCTTGACGATCTCGCCGAGCCGGGCCGCCAGAAGGGTGTTGAACAGGAAGCCCACGAAGAGCGGACTGATCAGATCGCGCATCCGGCTGCGGCGCACCATGCCCGGCAGCTTGTCCACCACGGCCTTCCAGGCGAGGCCCTTGAACACCACCGACGCGCCGTTGGCGGCGATGGCGGCGATGACCATGGCCCACGACACCGGATGGAGCGCGGCGCGGAACGCCTCCATGTCCACCTTGACGACGACCAGGGCGGCCGCGCCGATGAGCACCGCGATCCGGAGTGGCCACGCGTACCGGCGGGCGAAGCTGCGGAGTCGTACGGCGTTCGAGGTCACGAATCGATCACGGCGCTGAGCGTCGCGGGTTCGAGGCCGAGCTTCCGGGCACGCGAACAGATGGCGGGGAGAGCCTCGGCGGTCTGGATACGGGACGCCCCGGGGTCCCAGCCGTCGGCGTCGTGGAGCAGGATGATCTGCCCCGGGCGGAGGGCCTCGGTCACGCGTTCGACGATCACGTCCGTTCCCGGCTGGGCCGAGTCGAACACGCCCGTGCCCCAGCCGACGGTGCGGTAGCCGAGTCGCGCCGCGGCGCGCGACGTGGACGGCCCCCGGAAACCGTGGGGCGCACGGAAGAACCGGGTCATCGCGCCGATGCCGGCGGCGGCTTCGACGGCGTGCTCGGTGCGCACGAGCTGATCGTAGACGTGGTCCGATCCGCGGAAGACGAGGATGCCGTGGTCGTAGCCGTGGCTGGCGAGCTCGTGGCCCTCGTCGATGATCCGGGCGACCACCTCCGGATACTCCTCGACCTGGCGGCCGAGGGCGAAGAAGGTGGCGCGGGCGCCGGCCTCCCTCAGTGCGTCGAGGATGTCCGGGGTCGACGGGCCGGGACCGTCGTCGAAGGTGAGGGCGAAGCGGTTCCTCTGCCGCGAGCCGTGGTCGATCACCCTGCCGTAGAGGGGGGAATTGCGGCCGAACGCGCCGCGCGCCGCGATGAGCCCGGCTCCCGCGAGGGCGAGGGCCACACGGCGGTTGCGACGTGCGGTCAGCGCTGCGGCTGCCACGACACCGGCTTCGAGCAGTACCGCGCGTCGAACGGTTTGGGACTTTCTCATCGGTTCAGTCATGCGTGATCCCGGGCGCGAACGCTCGACGGCGAGATGGTAGCAACGGGACCCGCGCGCCTCCCGTCCCCGCGGCACACGATTCCGTCGGCCGAACCCGGGTATGACCGCCGTTTTGGCACACTCCAGTGGAGAGTGCCAACCGAAGTGTGCGATACTGGGCGCCCAGTGCGGTTCACGCAGTCGAGGTGATTCTTGCCGGTTTACGAGTACGAATGTGAGAAGTGCGGACACGTCTTCGAGGAGATCCAGTCGATGGGCGACGACGCCCTGACTGAGTGCGTGAAGTGCGGTGGTCCCGTCCACCGCCTCCTCTTCGCGCCCGCGATCCACTTCAAGGGGAGCGGTTTCCACAACACGGACTACGGCACGAAGAAGCGTCCGAAGGACTCCGACAAGTCCGGGGGTGCGGACGCGGGAGCCGGCGCCGGATCGTCCGGTGGTTCCGAGGGATCGTCCGGTGGCTCCGGCGGTGGTGACGGCGCCGCCGCGACGAAGACCAAAGAGGCGACGCCCAAGGACCGCGCCGCCCGCGGCACCGGTCCCTAGCCGCCGGACCTCTTTCTCCCGGCGCGGGTTTCGCACGCCGGACGGGCAGAGAGCCTCCGGCTCACGGGTACCGGCTGATCGTCCTCGGCCGGTGGCCTGACGACAGCAGCACGGTATCTTTTGCCGTGAGATGCATTTCGCGAATCATGAGACGTCTATCTGCGCTGTGTGGTCCTCCCGGTTCCGGGTGAGGAACAGGTAGGTCAGGCCGCCGACGACCGCGGCCGCCGCCATCCACTGGTTCCATCGCAGCCCCCCGACGGTGTCCGCCGGGTCGATGCGAAGGCCCTCGATCCAGAAGCGGCCCACGCCGTAGAGCGTGATCTGGAGGGCGAAGAGCCGGCCCGGGCCGACGGTGCGCCGACGGTCCACCATGATGAGCAGACCCGCCAGCGCCAGGTTCCACAGCGCTTCGTAGAGGAAGGTCGGGTGATAGGTCGACTCGCCGAGGTGCCCCGGCTGGCGGTGGGCCTCATCGATCTGCAGCCCCCACGGGAGGGTCGTCGCCCGCCCGTAGAGCTCCTGGTTGAACCAGTTGCCCAGGCGGCCGATGGCCTGCCCGATCGCGATCGCGGGTGCCGCGCAGTTGAGCGCTTCGCCGATCGGGATGCCGCGGCGCCGTGCCACGAGGCTGCCGACGACGACGCCGGCGATGAGCGCGCCGGGTATCCCGAGCCCGCCCTCCCAGATCCGGGGGATGTCCCCGAGACGATCGGAATAGGCATTCCAGGACGTGGCCACGTGGTAGATGCGACCGCCGATGAGGCCCGCCGCCGCACCGGTCACCCCGAGGGTGACGGCGTCGTCCATGGTGCCGATCCCGCGTGCCTCGAGGCGCCGTCCGAAGATGTACGTGGCCACGAGCACCGCGGTCACGATGACGATGCCGTAGACGTGGATCGTGAGCGGCCCGATGTCCCACGCGTCGCGGGAGGGACTGGGAATGTCGGCGACCGCGAATCTCATCGGACCGGTGGTCCCTCCGCGGCGGCATGCCGGTGCATGCCGAGGACGACGTGGAACGGGGTGCCCGGCGGGTCCATCGTGGGTCGGGGGCAGATCGCTCTCACGGGGTCATCGTCCGAGTCGCGCTATCGGCCCATGAAACGCGCGATCTGCTCCTCGGCCCTGTCCGGGATCGGCGTCTGGTAGCTGACTCCGGAGATCCACAGCGGGTCCGTGGCGAGGACCTCCCGCATGCCGGTCGAGTACCGGCTCTGGATCCATCCGAACTTGGCGATGTCCATGGTTCCCATGTCCGTCGACATCGTCCGCACGATCTTCGCCCCGCGGAACGGAGCCCTCGGCAGACTGGTGAAGGAGAGCGTCTTCTTCTGCAGCGCCCCGATGACGAGCTGCTGGCGTCGCGCGCGGGCGAAGTCGTCGTCACACGAGCGCACCCGTGAGTACTGCAGTGCCTGCGTGCCGTCGAGCGTGACCCGCCCCTTGCGGAACGTCACCGTCGTGCCGCCCGGATATGCGCAGTCGACGAGGTCGAAGGGGTTGTCGATCGTGATGCCGCCGACGGCGTCCACCATCTTGCTGACGCCCTTGAAGTCGATGACCATCACGTGGTTGACGGGGATGCCGAACTCGCGGCGCAGACCGGTGAGCACGCCGCGGATGCCGCGGTGCGCATAGGTCTCCGTGATCTTCATGTGGCCGAGGGGAGGCAGGTCCACCCGAAGATCGCGCGGAATCGACAGATAGTTGATCTTCTTGTCCGCGGGAACCGTCCGCATGAGCATCACCGTGTCGGCTCGCGCCCCGGTGCGGTCGCGGTCGGCGTCGGATCCCAGCACCAGGATCGTCTGAGGCGTGCCGAGCAGCCCGCCCCCGGGATCGTCCAGGGCGTTCTTCGCCCCCTGGGAGATGCGGGAGTTGGCGTCGGCCACGGCACTTCGCAGCACCATGAATCCGATGAGCGTCCAGACCACCATGAGGGCGCCGAAGAGGCCGGCGATGCGGCCCACCACGCCCATCGTGCCCACTCCTCGCAGCGACCAGCAGCGCCGGTGTCCAGGCGCGGGCGCGCGGCGTTCCGGCCGTGGTGCCGATCGGGACTCGGACGGCTTCTCGCGGGTGGATCCGCCGCCCTCGACGGCATCGCGAAGTGCCCGGACTCCGTCGATGGACTCCTGGGGGTCACCGTCGCGAGCCCCGTGCGCGCGGAAGCGTCGATAGGGCTTCTTCGATCGGGAGCTCACGTGCGACCGATGGTAGCGTGGCCGCGCGATATGACGAGAAGGAGAGGGTTCGTGATCGCGATCGGTGTGGACGTTGGCGGGACGAAGATCGCGGCCGCAGCCGTGAGGAGAGACAGTTCGCGGTCCGAGGTGCGGACCCTTCCGTCCCCGGCCGACGGGGCGGCGCTCATCGACCGCGTCACCGATGTCGTCCTCTCCATCGCTTCCGAGGCCGAAGAAGGCCCGGTCGTGGGCGTGGGGATCGGCCTGCCGTCGCAGGTGGAACAGCCGTCGGGACACGTGTGGGGGAGCGCCAACGTCGATCTCGCCGACGTGGCCGTCGGGACGATCCTGCGTGAGCGCCTCCCGTACCCGGTCATCGTCGACAACGACGCCAACGTCGCCGCCTTCGCCGAGCAGCGTGTCGGGGCGGGGAAGGCGCAGCCCAATGTCGTCATGCTGACGATCGGCACGGGGGTCGGGGGAGGCGTCGTCCTCGACGGCGCGCTCCTGCGCGGCGGCTACGGCCGCGGGATGGAGCTGGGACACGTCACCGTCGAGCCCGATGGTCCGCCCTGCCAGCGAAACTGCCCCAACCACGGGTGCCTCGAGACCATGGTGAGCGGCACCGCGATCGCGCGCGACGCCGGGATGCCCGCGCCGGACGCCGTACGCGCCGCACTCGGCGGTGACGCCCACTGCAGGGCCGTCCTCCATCGCGCGGGTGCCTACCTCGGCATCGGCATCGCGGGTCTCGTCAACATCTTCGCCCCGGACGTCGTCGTGGTGGGCGGGGGAGTGGGGTTCGCCGGCGGGCTCATGTTCGACGAGGCGGAACGCGAGTTCCTCGGGCGTGTGCTCCCCTCCAACGTGGAGACGCCGATCGTCCCCGCTGCCCTCGGCAACGAGGCCGGCCTCGTCGGCGCCGGCCTGCTCGCATGGGAGACGTTCGGTGGCTGACGGTACCGGCCGCCTGGTCCTCGTGGCGACGCCCATCGGCAATCTGGGTGACATGTCGGAGCGCGCGGTGGAGGTTCTGCGGACGGCGGATCTCATCGCGTGCGAGGACACCCGCCGGACGGCCACCCTGCTCCGCCACATCGACTCGGACGTCCCCATGGTCCCGTCCCACGAGCACAACGAGGCGACCCGCGCGCGCGACCTCGTGCGCCGGATGGAGGAGGGTGCGACCGTCGCGGTCGTCAGCGACGCCGGCATGCCCGTCATCAGCGATCCCGGCGCCCGGGTGGTCCGCGCCGCCGTCGACGCCGGCATCGCGGTGACGGTGATCCCCGGTCCGAGCGCGGTGGAATCCGCGCTGGCCCTGTCCGGTCTGCCGACCGAGCCGTATTCCTTCGTCGGCTTCTTCCCGAGGAGGGCGGCGCAGCGCCGGGAGATCCTCGATCGCTACCCCCAGACCGTCGTGGGGTTCGAGAGCCCACATCGCGTCGCCGGCCTCGTCGCCGATCTCGCGGCACAGGCGCCGGACAGGCCGGCCGTCATCTGCCGTGAGCTGACGAAGCTCTACGAAGAGGTGCTCCGCGGCACGCTGGCCGAGCTCACCCAGGTGGTCGGCGAGGGGGTGCGGGGCGAGGTCACCGTCGTCATCGGACCCGGTGAGGCGGCCGCCCGGGATGAGGACGAGCCGGCCCGGACCGTGGCCGTGCTCCTCGATGCGGGCCTCGGCGCACGCGCCTGCGCCGACGTCGTGGCGAAACTCGGCATCGCCCCGAAGAACGCGGCCTACCGGATCGCCCTGGCCGATCCGAGGCGCGCCGACACGTAGTCCTCGCGGGGCACGTACCCGGCCGGTGCCTCGCCCACGAAGCGCAGGCGGCGCTCCTCGTCGCCTGCGACGAGGATGCGGACGATCTGCTCCTCGGGCGGCATGACCCGGACGTGCACGCCGCCGAGGTCCACCGACTCGGCGAAGCGCGACATGAGGTCGAAGTCGGGCGGCAGGATGCCGCCGGGGCCGGTGAGGACGAGGCCGGCGGTCAGGTCGATCTCGACGCCCTCGAGGTGTCCCATGGCGCGCGTCGAGCGGGCTCCGGGGTCGATCGCGGTGGTCGCCGTGAGACCCAGGGCGTCGGCCGCCTCGGCCATGTGCTCGGCCGGGACCTCGACGTCGAGATCGCGGGGCGGGGTCGCGAAGCCGGAGAGGGCACGGGCGGTCCCGCCCGCGACGAGCCACGGGACGTCGGCCGCGCCGAGCAGCTGCGCGCACCGGAGGAGAGCACTGGTGAGCGCGGCGGGAAGCACGGTTGACAACTAGGATTCCCTCTCGTGGATGGACGCTTCTACATCACGACGCCGATTTACTACGTCAACGCCGAACCGCATGTCGGGCACGCGTATTCGACCATCATGTCGGACATCCTCGCGCGCCATCACCGGCAGCGCGGCGACGACACGTTCTTCCTGACGGGCACCGACGAGCACGGCGACAAGATCGCTCGCGCGGCCGCGGATCTGGGTCGCACCCCGAAGGAGCACACCGACCTGATCTCGGCGCGCTTCCGCGAGCTGTGGGGCACGTTCGAGCTGTCGCACGACTTCTTCATCCGCACCACCGACCCGGATCACATCGCCTGGGTGCAGCGGATCCTGGAGCGCATCCACGAGGCCGGAGACATCTACAAGGGCAAGTACGGCGGCTGGTACTGCACGTCGTGCGAGGCCTTCTACGCCGAGGGTGACCTGCGCGACGGCGGCCTCTGTCCGCAGCACGGCCGTCCGGTCGAGTGGGTGGAGGAGGAGAACTGGTTCTTCCGCCTCTCCGCCTATCGCGAGCGCCTCCTCCGTCTCTATGACGAGAACCCCACCTTCGTCCGTCCGGCGCACCGCCTGAACGAGGCCCGGCGGATCGTCGAGGAGCTCGAGGACATCTCGATCTCGCGCGGCAACGTGACCTGGGGCGTGCCCGTCCCGTGGGATCCGGAGCACGTCGTCTATGTGTGGGTCGACGCGCTGCTCAACTACGTCACCGCGCCGCACTACGCCGTTCCCGGGGAGGACCTCACGGAGCGGCTCTGGCCGGCGGACGTCCACGTCATCGGCAAGGACATCCTCAAGTTCCACGCGGTGATCTGGCCGGCGCTTCTCATGGCCGCCGACATCGAGCCGCCGCGGAGCATCTTCATCCACGGGTTCATCCTCAAGGGCGGGGAGCGCCTGTCCAAGACGACGGGCAACCTCATCGATCCGATGCCGTACGTCGAGCGCTACGGCATTGATGCGCTGCGCTGGTATCTGGCCCGTGAGATCCGCTTCGGCGAGGACGGACCGTTCTCGGACGAGGGCTTCGTCTCGCGCTACACCACCGAGCTCGCCAACGAGTACGGCAACCTGGTCAGCCGCGTGGTGAGCATGGTCATCCGCTACCGCGACGGGGTCGTGCCGCAGGACGCCGGCGACGACGGCGAGATCGTCGAGATGGTGCAGGATCGGGTGGCCGCGGTGCGCGCCGCGCTCGACGAGTACGACGTGACCGTCGCGGCCGAGGAGGCGTGGAAGCTGGTGCGGCGCCTCAACCGCCTGGTGCAGGAGCGCCAGCCGTGGAACCTCGCGAAGGATCCGGAGCGGGCGGGGGAACTCGACCAGACGCTCGTCACGCTCATCGAGGGTATCCGGGCCGCATCGATCATCCTGTGGCCGTTCATGCCGGGTGTCTGCAGCCGGGCGCTCACCGCCCTCGGGGTGCCGCTCGAGGTGCCGATGCTCTCCGACATCGCGTGGGGTACCGCCCCGGGTGCGGTCCTCTCGCCGATCGAGGAGCAGCTCTTCCCGCGGGTGGTCGAGGAAACCGCGGGCACGGAGTAGCGGCCTGTGGGGATGGTCGACTCGCATACCCATCTCGGCTCGTGCGACGAGACGCCCGCGCGCCTCGTGGAGGAGGCCGTCGAAGCCGGCGTCGAGCGCATCGTCACCATCGGGTGCGGTCGCGCCTCCAGCGACCAGGCCGTCGCATTCTGCAACGAGTTCGCGGAGGTGTACGCGGCCATCGGCGTGCACCCGCACGACGCCGACGGATTCCGTCGCGCCGACGAGTCGTGGATCGGCGAGCTTGCCCAGCACCCCAAGGTCGTGGCGATCGGCGAGTGCGGGCTCGACTACTACCGCGATCACGCCCGCCCCGACGCCCAGAAGCGCGCGTTCGTGACCCAGATCGGGCTGGCCCGCGAACTCGGCCTCCCCATCGTGGTCCACACCCGTGAGGCCGACGACGACACGCTCGACATCCTGGCCCGTGAGGCCGAGGACCACCCCGTCATCCTCCACTGCTTCAGCATGGTCCAGAAGGTCGACGTGGTGGTGGAGCGGGGATACATGACGAGCTTCGCCGGTCAGCTGACCTACAAGTCGGCGGTCGACCTGCAGGAGGCCGCGCGTCGCATCCCGGCCGAGCTCCTCCTGGTCGAGACCGACGCCCCGTATCTGGCTCCCGTCCCACGGCGCGGGAAGCCCAACCGTCCCGCCAACGTGCAATACACGGTCGAGTTCCTCGCCGGGCTTCGCGATGAGGATCCGGACGAGATCGCCGCGCTCACGAGTGCCAATGCCGGACGCATCTTCGGCTGGTCCGGATAACACGCCGGCCGACCGGCTCGGCACCGCCCGTCTGCTCCAGGCTCACGGGATCCGTCCGGATCGCGACTTCGGCCAGAACTTCCTGCTCGACGAGAACCTCGTCGACCTCGCGGTGCGTCTCGGTGAGGTCGGTCCCGACGACGTCGTGCTCGAGGTCGGCCCCGGGGTCGGCACGCTGACGACGGCGCTCGCCCGTGCCGCGCGTCACGTCCACGCGCTCGAGATCGACCGGCGGCTGGAACCGCCGCTCCGGGAGTCCCTCGAAGGCGTCTCCAACGTCACGTTGCACTGGGGCGATGCCATGCGGATGGACCTCGGCGCACTCGATCCGGTCCCGACCCGTCTGGTCGCCAACCTCCCCTACAGCATCGCGACACCGCTCGTCATGGAGTCGCTGTGGACGCTTCCGCGATGCGACCGCTGGGCCGTGATGGTGCAGCGCGAGGTCGCCGACCGCTGGACCGCACCGGTCGGCTCGTCCCTCTACGGGGCGCCGTCGGTCCTCCTCGCGCTGACGGTCCGCCAGACGGCGCTCCGTCCGGTTCCTCCCACGGTGTTCATGCCGCGACCGCGCGTGGACTCGGCGATCGTCGCTCTGGAGCGGGTGGCGCCCGCTCCAGACGACGGCCTGCGGCGCATGGTCCAGGCGGCCTTCGCCCAGCGGCGGAAGACGCTCGCCAACTCGCTCCGCACGGGGGGATGGGACCGCGAGAGCGTCGCCGGCGCGCTCGAACGGATCGGCCGGAAGCCGTCCGCCCGGGCCCAGGAACTCCGGCCGGACGAGTTCGCGTCCCTGGCCGAGGCCCTTCGCGCCTGACGGTTCGGCGCCCGCTCGATTCAGGGGCGCGGCATGTCCTCGGCGTCGGTCCGGATGATGTCGGCGGCGCGCTCGGCGAGCATCAGGACGGGCGCGTGGATGTTCCCGGATGTGATCGTGGGCATGATGGAGGCGTCGGCCACCCGGAGGCCGTCCACGCCCCGAAGGCGGAGGCGCGGGTCCACCACGGCCTCGTCGTCCGATCCCATCCGGCAGGTGCCGCACGGGTGATACAGCGTCTGACCGGTCGCGCGGGCCCAGTCGAGGATCGCCGGGGCGTCGCGCGCGTCCTCGCCGGGGTTCATCTCGCGGACGACCGAGCGCGCAAGAGCCGGGCGGGACACGATGTCGCGCGCGATGCCCACGGCGTCCACGACGCACCGGCGGTCCTCCTCGGCGGTGAGGAAGCGCGGACGGATGGCCGGCGGTACGCGCGGGTCGGTGCTCACCGTGTGGATCGAGCCGACCGAGCGGGGACGCTGCTGGATGATCCCGATCGTCATGCCCGGCTCGTGGTCGAGCACGCGCTGGGCGGCGTTCTCGTAGCTGGCGTGCATGAAGAGGAACTGGGCGTCCGGGCGCTCCGACGACGGATCCGTGGAGACGAACCCGTGGCAGAGCGCCGGGCCGAGCGTGAGGATCCCGTTCCGGCGGGTCAGGTACCGGGCGACGGCACCCACGAGGGAGAGCCCCCGCGAGGACTCGTTGATCGTTCGGACGTCGTGAAGCCGCCAGTTCATGCGCAGCGCGTAGTGGTCGGTGTAGTTCTCCCCGACGGCCGGTCGCGGCACGCGGACCGGGATGCCGAGCGCGCCGAGCACGTCCGGTGAGCCGATCCCCGAGAGCTCGAGAAGGTGCGGCGACCGGATCGCCCCCGCGGCGAGGATCACCTCCCGTCGTGCGCGCACCGTCGACGTCCGCTTCCCGCGCCTGACGAGTGCGCCGCTGCACCGCGACCCGTCGAAGGTCAGCCGCAGCGCCAGGGTGTCGGACATGATGTGGAGGTTGGGGCGGCCACGCGAGGGCGCGAGGTACGCGTCATAGGGACTGCAACGTCTCCCGTCGCGCTGATTGACCTGGTAGTAGCCGAAGCCCCCCTGCTCGACGTTGTAGTCCTCGACGAGCCGGCCGCCGGCATCCACCGCCGCCGCGAGGAATGCGTCGGAGGCAGGGAAGCGCTCCCCGACCTGCGTGACGTGGACGGGGCCGTCGTGGCCGCGGTCCGGTCCCTCCATGGTCGTGTTCTCGATGCGCCGGAGATAGGGCGCGACGTCGGCGAACGACCACCCATCGGCACCGCCGGCGGCCCAGCCGTCGTAGTCGGCGGCCTGGCCGCGGACGAAGACCATGCCGTTGATCAGTCCGGATCCGCCGAGGCCCCGGCCGCTCGGGATCGGGATCTCGCGCCCGTCGGTCGCGTCGTCGGGCGTGGACCGGTACGCCCAGTTGTAGCGGCGGCTACGCAGCAGATGCCCGAATCCCGCGGGGATGCGGATGTACGGGCTCCGCGGGCGACCTCCGGCCTCGACGAGCAGAACGGAGAACCGGCCGGACTCCGTCAGTCGTCGCGCGAGGACGCATCCGGCGGAACCGCCACCGATGATGAGGTAGTCGACTTCGTCCACTCCACACCTCCGCGCATACGACGAGAGTGAACGGACTATGCCCGGGCGGGCCGGAGCTTCACCGTGACAAGAGACCCTGTTTCGTGGGTTCCTTGGTTCGGCGTTGTCCCGGCCCGGCGGAGGGGCATCCACCCGCCCGCCCCGGCCAGGCACCTGGAAGATGCCCGCCCACCCCGGCCGCCTGAAGGGCGGCCTCTCGTTTCGATCAACGGCAGCGGATCCTCGAAGCTGGCTGGGTCCTGCTGCTGACGGGGTTGCCGTGGCCTGGGGGTGGGCCCGTCCGGGCCGACCCCCAGGCATCGTGGGACCGTCGTCCATCCCGAAGGGGACCGGATGGCGCACCTGATCCCTGTCCTGTCGGCTACAGTCCCCGGGATGGCTGACGGACCGACGTACCCACTGCTCGAGGGGCTCCAGAGCCCGCACGACATCGCCTCGTGGAATGACGAGACGCTCGCGGAGCTCGCATCGGAGATGCGGCAGGCGATCATCTCGTCGGTGTCGGAGACCGGTGGACACCTCGGCGCCAGCCTCGGCACCGTCGAGCTCTCCATCGCCCTCCACTGCGAGCTCGAGAGTCCCACGGACAAGATCCTCTGGGACGTCGGCCACCAGGCATACGGCCACAAGCTCCTCACCGGGCGGCTGTCGCAGTTCTCCACGCTCCGCCAGCACGGCGGCATGAGCGGGTTCCTCCGCCGCGAGGAGAGCGAGCACGACGTCATGGGCGCGGGACACGCGTCCACGTCCATCAGCTACGGCGTCGGCCTTGCGGAGGCCATCCGCGCCGACGGGGAGGACGCCACCGTCGCCTGTGTGATCGGCGACGGCGCCATGACCGGCGGCATGGCCTACGAGGGGCTCAATCAGGCGGGACATCTGAAGGTTCCCCTGATCGTCGTCCTCAACGACAACGGCATGAGCATCGGCGAGAACGTCGGTGCCCTGGCCCACCTCTTCCAGCGCGCACGCGTCGACACCAAGGTCACGCGGGTCCGCGAGGAGCTCGAGCGCGGCCTCGGCCGTTTTCCCGGAGGCGACTACATCGGCGAGCGGCTCCGTGACGCCACGCGGGCGCTCTGGTTCGAGCACGGCGGGCTCTTCGAGTCACTCGGCTTCGCCTACGTCGGACCCATCGACGGGCACGACATCGGTGAGCTGCGGCGGGCAATCCGCGCGGCGATCGAGCGCGGGCGTCCGGTCCTCCTGCACGCCAAGACGAACAAGGGCAAGGGCTACGATCCGGCCGAGGCCGACGTCGAGAACATGCACGGCGCCTCGCCGTTCGATCCCAAGTGCGGAAGCGCCTACAAACCGGCGGTCGCGCCGCCCGCCACCTACACCGAGGTGTTCGGTCGTGCGCTCGTACGCGAGGCGGAGGCCGACGACCGGGTCGTCGCCATCACCGCGGCGATGCTCAAGGGCACCGGCCTCAACCACATGAAGGACCGGTTCCCCGACCGGACCTACGACGTCGGCATCGCCGAGCAGCACGGCGTGGTCTTCGCGTGCGGTCTCGCCCTCGCTGGAAAGCGGCCGGTGTGCGCGATCTACTCCACATTCCTGCAGCGCGCGTTCGACCCGATCGTGCACGACGTCGCCCTCCAGAACATCCCGGTCGTCTTCGCGATCGACCGTGGCGGCCTGGTCGGTGACGACGGCCCCACGCACCACGGCGTCTTCGACCTGGCCTATCTGCGCACGATCCCGAACATGACGATCATGGCGCCGATGGACGAGGCCGAGCTGGTCCACATGCTGCACACGGCGCTCACGATCGATGGTCCGGTCGCCATCCGCTATCCCCGCGGTTCGGGACCTGGTGTCCCCGCGCCGGACCGGGGAGTGCGCCTCGACGTCGGACGGGGCGTCGTCCTCACGGAGGGCGAGCGCGTGGCACTGGTCGGATACGGCCACGGGGTGCAGATCGCGACGGGTGCGGCGGCGATGCTCGGCGACACGGCCGGGATCACGCCCACCGTGGTCAACGCGCGCTTCTGCAAGCCCATCGACGACGAGCTGATGCGCGATCTCGCCCTGCGGCACGAACTCATCGTGACCGTCGAGGACCATGCGCAGATGGCCGGCTTCGGCGCCGCCGTGCTGGAGACGCTGCAGGACGTCGCCACCCCGGTGATCACACTCGGCGTTCCCGATAGGTTCATCGAGCACGGGAAGCGCGACCTCCTTCTGGAGGACGCGGGCCTCACGCCCGCCGCGGTCGTCGAGCGGGTGGTCACCGCGCTCGAGCGCACGCCGCACGCGGCCGTAGCGGCGTCCGAGTAGAGCCCTCGCGTGGGGGAGTCCCCGGCACCCGTCACGGGCGAGGCACCGGCGAAGATCAATCTGCATCTCGCCGTCGGGCCCCGGAGGCCCGACGGGTATCACCCGCTCCGGTCCCTGATGGTCGCGTTGGACGGCCTGTCCGATTCTGTCACTCTGACAAAATCATCGGAGCGGTCGGTGACATGTCCCGGCGTTCCCGCGGAGGAGAACCTCGCACGGCGTGCGCTCGACCGCCTGGAGGAACGCGTGGGGCAAGCGCTCCCGTGCCATGTCGAGATCGTGAAGCGGATCCCGGCGCAGGCCGGACTGGGAGGCGGATCGAGCGACGCCGCGACGACACTGGTGCTCGCCGATGAGCTCTTCGGGCTGGGCCTTCCGGCGGATGCGCTGGAGGACGTGGCCGCGGAGGTCGGGAGCGACGTCCCCTTCTTCATTCGCGGTGGCGCGCAGTGGGCGTCGGGGCGCGGCGAGGTGCTCCGTCCCGCCGCCGCCCCGCCCTTCGTCGCCCTGGTGGCCTTCCCGGGCTTCGGCCTGTCGACGGCCGACGTCTACCGGCTGTTCGACGAGCTACCCGCTCCTCCGGGCGCCCCGGACCCGACCACGGACACGCTGGACACGATCCTGCGGAACGACCTGTGGCCGGCGGCCCGGCGCTGCCGACCCGAACTCGATGAGCTCGATGAGGCCCTCCGCGGGGCCGGTGCGTCGCACACCCTCCTCTGTGGAAGCGGCGCGGCGATGGCCGGCTTCTTCGCCGACGCCGCCTCCGCCGAGCGTGCGCGGGACGAGGTGCCCGGGGCGGTGGCCGTCGTGCGCGGCGGCTCGTCCCGGTAAGACACGTCAAGCCTGGTGTCAGGTACTTAACTTGACACGACGTGGTCCGTCTCACGTTAAGTGCCTGACACCAGGCTTGAACGGTGGCCGGCGGAAGTCGCAGTACACTGGAGGGACATGAACCTCCCGGTCATCACCATCGAAGAGATCCCGACCACGCCCGAGGGACGTGTTCAGAGGTGGCTTCGCGGTCGACGCCTCGCGATCGCCGCGGGTCTCGCCGTCGCCGAGATCATCGCCTACCTCATCTTCGATCCCTCGCGCATCCTCGCCCTCCTCGGCGTCGGCGCCGTGCTCGCCACGTGCATCGCCCTCAGCGGTCGCGTGAAGAACGCACTCCTCCGGGACGTGGTCGTCATCGTCGGTCTCGCGCAGGCCATGGTCATCGCGCTTCCGGTTCTCGCAGGGATCGTCTCGCTGGTCGTCGCAGGCGTGATCGTCCTCGCGCTCGTCGTACTGTTCGTCATGATCGGGCTGCGCTTTCGTCGATGATCGCCGCGAGTCCCGCGGCGCCTCCCCCAACGGGTGAGGCCCTCGTCACGCTGGCATCCGAGGTCCCGGTCACCCGGGTCCTGGGACGGGCCGCGACCCCTTTGGTCGCCGGATCGCGGACCTACGTCGTGCGGATTCCCGCCGGCGGCATCGCGGAACTGAGGGGCCGGACGGGAGTCGTCGCCGTCGAGCGTAACCTCCGCCGCCCCCCCACGGCGGTCGCCGACCCGCTCCGGGCGCGGCAGACCTACCTCCCCCAGATCCGCTGGACGCGTCCCCGGGAATCCCGTCGACCGGTGGTGGCGGTGCTCGACACGGGCGTCGACGCCGCGCATCCGGATCTCCGCGGCGTGGTGGACACGGCCCGCGCACGCTCGTTCGCCGGGGGGTCGGCCCTGATGGACCGCCGAGGACATGGCACCCACGTCGCGGGCATCATCGCCGCCGTGAGCGGAAACACGCTCGGCGGGTCGGGTGTCTCCAACGCGCGCATCCTCCCGATCCGCGTGACGGACTCCTCGGGCACGGCGGACACGGCGTCCCTGGTGCGGGGCATCCGGTACGCCATCCGGTCGCGGGTCACCGTGATCAACATCTCCATGGGCGGCCGCGGCTACTCGGACCTCGAACGCCAGGCCATCCAGGACGCGGTGCGTGTGGGCATCGTGGTCGTGGCCTCGAGCGGGAACGGCGGGCAGGGCGACAACGCGCCCCAGTATCCGGGCGCGTATCCCCACGTGATCGCGGTCTCCGCCGTCACCGGCAGCGGAGCTCCGCTGCGCCAGTCGACCTCCGGCTCCCAGGTCACCCTCGCCGCCCCGGGATGGAGGATCCTCTCGACGGCTCCGGGTGGGACCTACCGCGTGAAGTCGGGAACGTCCATGGCCGCGGCCATCGTGTCCGGTACGGCCGTGTGGGTGCGTGCCAACCGCCCCGGGCTCAGCCCCTCGCAGGTCGCCACGATCCTCACCTCGTCCGCCATCCCGCGGCGAGGCGGACGGCCGGACGGCCGGACCGGCGCCGGCGTCGTCTCGGTGCGGGGAGCGCTTGCGACACCCACCCCGCCGCGCGATCGTCCCGAGCCCGACGACGATCCGTGGACCGTCCGGTCGGCACCCCTGTTCCTGCCCGAGGGCACGGACAGGGCGGTCGCGGACGCCACGCTCCTCCCGTCGGTCGACGACTCGGACTCCTATACCGCCTCACTCCGCTCCGGGGAGACGCTGACGGTCGAGGTCGCGGCACAGGATGCGGAGATGGATCCGGACATCTGGCTCTGGCGCCCCGGTGCCTCGCGCCGGCTGGCCGCGATCCGTCCCGACGACCTCCGCGCGTGGCGCCTGGCCGCGGCGGTGTCGCCGGGGAACACCGAACGCCTGGAGGTCACGGTGCCCGCCGCCGGCGTCTACACCGTCGAGGTGCGTGCCAACGCATCCGGAGGGCCGTATCGGATGACCGCCACCCGCTCGTGGGGACTTCCGCGCTGGTGACCGCTCCTGTACGCCTGCGACCGATGGCCGACGAGCGGGCACAATAGAGGGATGACGCCCCGCCGCCGAACCGCCGAGAGGGATCTCACGGATCCCGCCCTCTACATCAACCGCGAGCTCTCCTGGCTCGAGTTCAATCAGCGGGTGCTGGCGCTCGCCGCCGACGCGGACCTGCCGCTCCTCGAACGCTGCAAGTTCATGGCGATCTTCTCGTCCAACCTGGACGAATTCTTCATGGTGCGCGTCGCGGGACACCAGGACGCCTTCGAGATGCGACGGGAGTCGAGCGCCCCGGACCAGCTGACGCGCGACGAGGTTCTCGACGCGATCGCGGCCCGGACCACCGAGCTCGTCAACGAGCAGGGACGCCTGTGGAAGGAGGAGATCGCACCGGCCCTCGCGACGGAGGGGATGGCGATCCTCTCCCTCGACGATCTCGACTCCCGGGCGCTCCGGCGCGTCAAAGCGGTTTTCTCGGAGCAGATCTACCCGGTCCTCACCCCGCTGGCGGTCAGCCCGGGACAGCCGTTCCCGTACATCTCCGGCCTGTCCCTCAACCTGGGCGCCACGGTCACGGATCCGGCGACGGGCGAGACGCGTCTGGCGCGCGTGAAGGTGTTCCCCGGGCTGCAGCGATTCCACTCGGTGCCCGGCGGGCTCGTGCCGACGGAGGAGATCGTCCGCGCCCACATGGATCGGATCTTCCCCGGGATGGACGTGACCACGTCCGCGCTCTTCCGGGTGACCCGCGACGCGGACTTCGACGTCGACATCGACGTCGCCGACCTGATGGACGCGGTCGAGTCGCAGCTTCGCCACCGCCGATTCGGCGACGTCGTCCGGCTGGAGGTGGAACGCGGAGCGGGCAAGGCGATCCTCGCCGAGCTCGGCGAGGAGATGGGGGTCGACGCGCGCGACGTCTACCGCGTCTCCGGTCTCCTCGACATGACCGCTCTGTGGGAGCTGATGGACCCGAGGCGCGGCAAGCTCATGCTGCGCCCCTGGACGCCACGGGTCCATCCGCGCTTCCACTCCGACGATGGGGAGATCGACGTCTTCTCCGCCATCCGTCAGTCCGACATCCTCGTACACCACCCCTACGACGACTTCGCGACCTCGGTCGCGGCGTTCATCGAGCAGGCGTCGGCGGATCCGGACGTCGTCGCGATCAAGCAGACGATCTATCGCACGAGCGGTGACACGCCCATCATCCCGGCGCTCATCCGGTCGGCGGCGGCCGGCAAGCAGACCGTCTGCCTCGTCGAGCTGCAGGCGCGCTTCGACGAGGAGCGCAACATCCAGTGGGCACGCGCCCTGGAGCGCGCCGGCGTGCACGTGGTCTACGGACAGGTGGGGATGAAGACCCACGCGAAGATCGCCCTCGTGGTGCGTCGGGAGGACGAGAAGCTCCGGCGCTACGCGCACATCGGCACCGGCAACTACCACCCGGCCACGGCACGTCTCTACACCGATCTCGGGCTGTTCACCGCCCGCAAGGACATCACCGAGGACATCGCCGACCTGTTCAACTACCTCACCGGGTTCGGGCGGGTCCCGCAGTACCGCAAGCTCCTCGTGGCTCCCGAGCACATGCGCACCGGGATCATCGCCGAGATCGACCGTGTCATCGCCGGTCACACGGCGGGCGTCCCCGGTTCGATCGAGATGAAGCTCAACGCGATCATCGACGCGGACATCATCCAGGCGCTCTATCGCGCGTCGCAGGCGGGGGTCCCGATCGACCTGTCGGTGCGCGGCATCTGCGGCCTGCGCCCGGGACTGCCCGGCGTCAGCGAGACGATCCGCGTGTCGAGCATCGTCGGCCGCTTCCTCGAGCACACCCGCATCCTGGCCTTCACGGTGGGGGACGAGACCACCTACTGGATCGGTTCGGCCGACATGATGGTGCGCAACCTCGACTCCCGGGTGGAGGCGTTCACCCCGGTCGAGGATCCGCTCGCGCGAGAGGAGCTGGCTGCGATCCTGGCCATGTGCCGGGAGGATACCGAGCTCTCCTGGACCCTCTCCGCCGACGGCACCTGGAGTCGTGTCGACGCCGGCGGCGGCTCTGCCGTGAACGCGCACGACGCCCTCATGGCGCGGGCCGTCGCGGCGTCGCGCCACCCCTGACCGTGAACGGTGTCGCCGCGGATAGAGGATTCCACGGGTTCCGGGACGAATTGGCCTCGGACACCGCCGCCTCGTAGACTGATCGGAGGCCGTCGCCGCGTGCCGGCGACAAGCACCTTCACCTCGTGAACGTCTCAACCGTCATCACCGCGCCGTTCGTGCGTCTCCCGCGCTGGATCTGGGGCGTCTTCCTCGCGACCCTCCGTCGCTGTATGGGGAACGGTGTGACGGCGACCGCCAGCCAGTTCGCCTTCAACGCCTTCCTGGCCACCATCCCCTTCCTGTTCGTCGTGGTGACCGCGATCCGCATCGCCGGTCCGGACGCGTACTCGACCCTCTTCTCGAAGCTCGAGGCGACGATCCCCGGCATCAGCGGCCTCGCCGACGCGTTCAACCGCACCGTCGCGTCGGGTGCCGCGGCCGGATTCGTCATCATCGCCGCCGCCCTGATCGCCCTCTACATGACCTCGAACGCGATCGGCGCGCTCGTCGACGGTCTGGACCGGGCCCAGCGCCTTCCGCATCGCAGGTGGATCCGGGCCAAGGGCATCAACATGATCCTCACGGCGGGCACCGTCCTGCTCGCCGTGGCGAGCGTGCTGGCCCTCGCCGGTGGGGAGAAACTCGCCGTGGGCATCACGGAGTGGATCGGCACGAGCCAGTCCACGAGCGACCTGGTCGACAGCCTCACGATGCCGGCGGGTCTCGCCACCATCTTCGTGTTCCTGGTCCTGCTCTACCGGTTCGGGCCGAACCAGATGCGGCTGGGCTTCCGGGCGATCATCCCAGGGGCGCTGCTCTCCACCGCGGCGTGGTGGCTCTCGACCTCGCTCATCTCGCTCTACGCGCAGGCCATCCACAACTTCCGCGGTGTGTACGGAACGCTTGGGACGATCTTCGTGTACATGAACTTCCTGTACTTCAGCGGTCTCATGTTCCTCGTCGGCGGCGAGCTCAACGCCGAGCTGCTGCACCGCCGCCAGGTGCGTGCGGCGCGGGCGCAGGCGGCGCGGAAGCTCGCCGAGCAGGAGGCCGCCCGAGAGCGGGAGGCCACCAAGGAGCCGGAGGTCACCGTGGCCGCACCGACCCCGCTTCGCTCGGTCCCTGCGCTGCCGCCGGATGACGACGACGCGACCACCATCGTGGATCCTCCGTCCTCGGACACGACCCCGCCCGGACCCCGCACCGGTCGGCGGCACCGTGACGGCACGGAGCCCACGCGGGAGATTGACTGGCCCTAGGCGGGTGATTCGGCGGAATCAGCCATCTCGCCCTCGAGGGGCAGGTGTCACCGCACCTTCCGGTGACCATTTCGACGGGCACCTGCCATCATGTGCCACCCGTGACTGACACCGAAGGATCACAGCAGGGCCAACGGCGGCCGAAGGCCGACCCGCCCGGATGGCGGGTCGAGGGCAAGGACGGTCCGGACAAGCCGGGCGGGCGTCGACTGCCCGGAAACCCGCGCCGCCTCTGGCTGGTCGTCGGCCTCCTTCTCATCGTCAACTTCGCGCTGGCCCAGTTCATGAGCCGAGGTCCCGAGCGGACCACGATCACCTACACCTTCTTCAACGAACAGGTGCAGGCCGGGACGATCAAGGAGATCAGCTCCCGCCTCGACGCGATCGACGGGACGTTCTCGAAGCCCATCGCGTACACGGATCCGGACGGCGCCACGACCGACGTCACCCGCTTCCACACGATCATCCCGAGCCTGCTCGGCGACGACGAGGCGGGGAAGACCCATCTGCTCAACGAGCTCATGGACAAGGGCGTCATCATCAGCGCCAAGGCCGCCGACCAGCCGCGCCCGCTCTGGCAGACGGTTCTCGTCAGCTTCGGCCCGGCCATCCTGCTCATCGCCCTGTTCGTCTGGTTCTTCCGCCGCGCGGCGGCCGGTGGAGGCGGGGGCGGGGGGATCCTCGGTGTCGGCCGCTCACGTGCCAAGCGCTACGACGCCTCCGGGCAGCGGACCACCTTCGCCGACGTGGCCGGCATCGACGAGGTGAAGCTCGAGCTCAGCGAGGTCGTCGACTTCCTCAAGGAGCCCAAGAAGTACCTCGCACTCGGCGGCAAGATCCCGAAGGGCGTACTCCTCTACGGACCGCCGGGAACGGGCAAAACGCTGCTCGCACGCGCGGTGGCCGGTGAGGCCGGCGTGCCCTTCTTCTCGCTTTCGGCGTCGGAGTTCGTCGAGATGTTCGTCGGCGTGGGCGCCAGCCGCGTGCGCGACCTGTTCAAGCAGGCGAAGGAGGACGCGCCGGCCATCGTCTTCATCGACGAGCTCGACGCCGTCGGTCGCGCCCGTGGGGCGGGCGGCGGGATGGGGGGACACGAGGAGCGCGAGCAGACGCTCAATCAGATCCTGACGGAGATGGACGGGTTCTCCGGCTCGGAGGGCGTCATCGTCATCGCGGCGACGAACCGCATGGAGATCCTCGACCAGGCGCTCCTGCGTCCGGGACGCTTCGATCGTCGTGTCGCCGTCAACCCTCCCGACCAGTCGGGGCGCCTCGCGATCCTCAAGGTCCACACCCGCCACATGCCGCTCGGCGCGGACGTCGACCTGGAGGGTCTCGCCTCGTCCACCCCGGGGATGGTCGGCGCCGACCTCGCGAACCTGGCCAACGAGGCCGCACTGCTCGCCGCACGTCGTAATCACACGATGGTGGTGCAGGCCGACTTCACCGACTCCCTCGAGAAGATCGTGCTCGGAGCGGAGCGCCACATCATGCTCTCGGACGCCGAACGCGAGCGCACCGCCTACCACGAGTCGGGCCACGCGCTTCTCGGCATGCTCATCCCGGGTGCGGACCCGGTGCGGAAGGTCTCCATCATCCCTCGCGGACGTGCGCTCGGCGTCACGTTCCAGGCGCCCTCCACGGACCGCTACGGGTACGACAAGGCCTATCTCCACGGCCGGATCATCGGCGCACTCGGCGGGCGTGCGGCGGAGGAGATCGTCTACGGGGACGTGACGACCGGGGCCGAGTCCGATCTGGAGCAGGTCACGCGGATCGCGAAGCAGATGGTGGGCCGATGGGGGATGAGCGACGCCATCGGGCCCGTCTCGGTGCTTCCCGGCCCCAACGACGAACCGACCCTCTTCCCAGGCATCGGTACCGCCGCCTCGGCGCGGACGCAGGCGCTCATCGACGAGGAGGTCCGCACGATCATCGAGGAGTGCTACCGCGACGCCGTCATCAAACTCCGTGAGAACCGGGACAAGCTGGAGGCGCTGACGCAGGCGCTCCTGGAACACGAGACGCTCGACGAGGTCGACGCCTACGCCGCGGCCGACATGCCGCGTCCGCCGCGGCCGGGTGCTGTCCTGTCGCGTCCGAGCTCCGACGTCGTCGTGCACGAGTCGCGCTCCGGAGTCGATGAGGAAGGGACGTCGCCCGCCTCCTCCTGAGCGGGTCGGAGGGCGTGGCCGCGCCGGGTCGCCGCACGAGACGACCTGGATGCGGCCACGACTGCGGTGTGAAGGCGCGGCTGCTGCCGAGACGCCACGTGCGGAGGTGACTCTGCGCGTCACGGTTCCGGGTATCCGCGTCCGGTGACGACTCCGTGGGTGACGTGGGACCCCTCACCGTGCACGACGAGGGGGAGGTGTCGTACGGTGCGACCGATCCCCGGGACGGGATGTGACGGGTGTGAGACGATCACGTCCTGTAATGAGGCATCAGTGTATCGTTGCGGCCCTATGGATCATCGTCGAGAACTCTCGGGAGGCACAAGATGAGCGAGTCCCGCTCGGCCGGGCACAACGTCCAACACGCGGGCGCGCTCGCGCGCGTCGGCCGGTGGTGCGCCACACACGCCTGGCGGACACTCGGGATCTGGCTCGTGAGTGTCATCGCGGTCATCGTGGTGAGCACCCAGTTCGGCGGCACGCTTGTCGATCGCTTCGAGATCCCGAACTCGGACTCCCAACGGGCGCTCGACCTCCTTCAGGACCGCTTCCCCGAGATCGCCGGTGAATCGGCGACCGTCGTGTTCGCCGCCGACAGCGGAACCCTGGACGACCCCGCCAACCGGGCGGCGGTCACCGCCGGACTCGCCGCGGCAGACACGATCCCCGGTGTCACCAGCGTCGGGGAACCGTTCGGTGACGGGCATGGAGCCGGCATGTCCGACGACTCCCGCGTCGCGTTCGCCGATGTGCAGTTCGACCGCCAGTCCTACGACATCCCCGCTGAGGACGTCGAGAAACTGCAGGCCGACGTCTCGGCGGCCGTGGAGGCGGCCGGCGGAGGCGTCACCGTCGAGTACACGGGGTCCGTGATCCAGGCGCAGCAGGTACCCGAGACCGGCATCGCTGAGCTGCTCGGCCTGGTCGCGGCGCTCATCATCCTGCTCGTGGTCTTCGGGGTGGTGGTCGCGGCGGGCCTCCCGATCGTCATGGCCCTGCTGTCGGTGGGGCTCGGCGCCATGCTGCTCCTCATCCTCGCGCGGTTCTGGGACTTCAACACCATCACGCCGACCCTCGCCGTCATGATCGGGCTCGGCGTGGGCATCGACTACTCCCTGTTCATCGTCACCCGCTTCCGCCAGGCCCTCCACGACGGTCTCTCACCGCGCGACGCTGCGACGGTCGCGACGGCGACGGCCGGTCGCGCCGTGATCTTCGCGGGGGTCACCGTGGCCATCTCGATCTCCGCCCTCGCGGTGATCGGCCTGGACTTCATCACCAAGCTCGGGTTCGGCGCCGCGGTCACCGTGATCGTCGCGGTCCTGGTCGCGAACACTCTGCTCCCCGCCATCCTCAGTCTGCTCGGCCATCGCATCGACAAGGGCAAGATCCCGTTCGTCAAGCCGCCCGACGACTCGCACAGCGGCCGTCAGAACACCTTCTTCGCCCGGCTCGGTCGCTGGACCGCCCGCAACGCGGCCCTCTGCGTGATCGTCCCCGGGCTGGCCCTCGCCGCGCTCGCCGTTCCGGCCCTCTCCGCAATCCACCTCGGGTTCAGCGATGCCGGATCGGGCTCGGAGACCCAGACGACGCGGCGCGCATACGACCTTCTGGCCGACGGCTTCGGTCCCGGATTCAACGGCCCGCTCCTCGTCGCCGTCGACCAGACGGCCGATCCCGGTGCGGCGGACCGCATCGCGGCCGCGATCAAGGCCGACCGCGGAGTGGAGTCCGTCGCCGATCCCGTGGCCAACGACGCGGGGGACACGGCGCAGATCACCGTCTTCCCGACGACGTCGCCGTCCTCGTCCGAGACACAGGACCTGGTCGAGCGGCTGCGTGACGAGGTGCTCCCCGGCGCGCTGCAGTCGACGAATGTCACGGCGTACGTCGGCGGAGGCACCGCCGCGTTCGACGACATCGCATCGCGCATCTACTCGCGCATGCCGCTCTTCCTCCTGGCCGCCGTGGGAATCACATTCGTCATCCTGACGATGGCCTTCCGATCGGTCGTGGTGGCGCTCAAGGCCTCGGTGACGACGCTGCTCTCAGCGCTCTCGGCGGCGGGGATCCTCGTCATGATCTTCCAGTTCGGCTGGGGACTCCCGGCCATCGGGCTGGACCAGACCGGGCCGATCGAGTCGTTCCTCCCGGTGATCGTGTTCGCGATCCTCTTCGGCCTCTCCATGGACTACGAGGTGTTCCTCGTCAGCCGCATCCGCGAGGAGTACGTCCACGGTGACGACCCACGGGAGGCGATCCAGCACGGCCTCTCGGCGATCGGGCGCGTGGTGGCCGCGGCGGGAGCGATCATGGCCGTGGTGTTCTTCGCGTTCGTGCTCGGGCCGGACCGCACCATCAAGGAGTTCGGTATCGCGCTCGGATTCGCCATCGTGATCGACGCGTTCATCGTCCGCCTCATCATGGTGCCTGCGATCATGCATCTGCTGGATCGGAAAGCGTGGTACATCCCCGGATGGCTCGACCGGATCCTTCCGCCGCTCACGATCGAGCCGCCGCACGAGCCGCATGTCGTAACGGGGGCGACACCCGCCGCCGAGCAGGGATCGTGACCGGCGGGGAGCCGGCCGGTCGCGTCGGGTACGTCCGCGAGGCCGTGCTCGACGCGGCCGCCGGACTGCTCGTCCACAATCGCGAGGCGACCATGGCCCAGATCGCCGATGCCGCCGGGGTCGGCCGGGCCACGCTCTACCGGCACTACGAGAACCGCGAGGCGCTCCTGCGGGATCTCATGGATCACGCCGTGTCGGAGGTCGGCCACGCGATCGACCATGCGCGGATCGAAGCGGTGGACGTGCGGGAGGGCATCGCACGGGTCGTGCGTGCCCTTCTCGGCATCCGGAAACGCTTCGAGGTCGTCCTCCGTGAGTTCAAGGGCGATCCGCCGCGTGTGGCGCTCCAGGAGCGCCTCGGTCCGCCCATCACCGCGCTCTTCGAACGCGGACGTGCCGACGGGACGCTCCGGGAGGACATCCCCGTCGACTGGCTCGCCTCGATGTTCCGCGGGATCGTGAAGGGCGCCATGGAGATCTCCGACGAGATCGGCCTGGAGGAGGCGGCGGCGCTCGCCACCCGGCAGTTCCTCGACGGAGCTGGACCTGACCCGTGTGGGGCCCCTCAGAGCGGTTGATCCCGTGATCGAGTGACGCTGGCGGGATTGGAGCGATGTTCTGGTGCCTGACACCTGGCCGTCGCTCGTCGTAAAGCGCACGAAGGAAATATCCCTACGTGCAGGACTTTTCGTGATCTCCCCTTGGGTGCGATGTTCTGGTGCCTGACACCAGCGCGTCGCGGGCCTCGCTGATCCTCGGGTTCGGAGCGGGTTACGCGTCCGGCTCTGTGGACCGGGGCGTCAGGTCGCCGGAGGGCGCGAGCGGTCTGCCTGTTTCCGTCAGTGCCCGCCGAAGGCGGCCATGCTCGCCACGGCGCCGACGATCGCCACGACTGCCGACGCGAGCAGGACAGACCGCGGCGGCATGTGCCCCGTCGCGGATCCGCCGGCGTGTGCCCATCAGGGCGACGACGGCGACGAGCGATACCCCGATGAGGACCGCGGCGCCGATGTGGTTCGGATCGCTGCCGCCGTACTCCCAGTACGTCCTGCCGTCGTCGAAGTAGGTGTCGGGCTGGAAGAGCTGCCGGACGAACGCGGCACAGGCCAGCACGATGAGCGCGGCCTGCACCAGAAGGAGACCGCGGACGGTCCGCGTGGAGAATCCGGGTGCGCCCAGGCCCGCGAGCGCGCACGCGGCGATGAGGACGAGGGCGAACCAGTGCATCAGCGTCCGGTGGACATGGTTGTCACCGGTACGAGAACACTCGATCCGGTGTCCCCGGTCACGAGCGTGATCGGAGTGGTGGGACAGGGGCGAGGACGCCGGGGCGGAGGCGGTCATTCCCCCTGCCCGCCCCGGTGTCCGTCGCCGTCCTACTCATAGTGCAGCGCCTCCAGCGGCTTCAACTTGGCCGCACGGGAGGCCGGGATGATCGAGGCCGCCAGGCCGGCGAACACCGCCAGGATGAGCACCCAGATGAGCGTTCCGACGGGCACGGAGAACGAGAGTCCCTGTGACCGGAGTCCTTGGATCATCACGAATCCGAGGAGCAGGCCGACGATCAGGCCGACCACCGCCCCGATGATCGCCGTGATGACGCTCTCGAACACGATCATGCTGCGGATCTGGCCCCGGGTGGCGCCGACCGCCCGCATCATGCCGATCTCCCTCGTGCGCTCGTAGACGGCGAGGAGGAGCGTGATGATCACCCCGACGAGCGAGATGATGATCGACAGCGTCAGGAGGATGTAGAAGATTCCGAGGATCTGGTTGATCTGCTGGCCGACGAAGTCGCGGTACTCGGCCCGCGTGCGGACCACACCGGTCGGGAAGCTCTCCTCGAAGTGCTCCTTGAGGGCGGCCGTCACGGTGCCGGTGTCCTGTCCCGGTGCGCTCTTGGCCAGGATGAGCGAGACATCCGGCTGCGTCGTGAGCTTGCGATAGACATCGTCGCCGATGGTCACGCCCGTGAAGAGCTGGGGATCGTGGTAGACGCCGACGACCTGGACCTCGGCGGTCTGGTTGAAGATGGATGTGATCTTCAGCCGGTCGCCGATCGACACGTTGTTGTCCTTGGCGTATCCCTGCTCCACGAGCGCACCGTCTCCGGTGAGCCGCGAGAGGAGGGCGTCCGATCCGCCGTCCCGCCAGTCGAAGCGGACGATGTCCGCCGCGGACGCGGGATCGATCGCGGAGAGAGAGGTGGTCTTCCCGTCGATGCGGGCCTCCACCGTCCCGATGCCGAGCACGGACGCAACGCCCGGGGTGTCGCGTGCGACCTGTACGGCGTTCTCCGGCAGGGGGGTGAAGTTGTCGTTCATGATGATGTGCTCGGCGATGACCGTCCGGTCGATGGCACCGAAGAACGACGTCTTGAGTCCATCGACGAAGACGGCCACGAAGACGACCAGTCCGATGCCGATCATGAGGGCCGCCGCGGTGCTCGCGGTGCGCGTCGTGTCGCGGGCCGCGTTCTGACGGCCGAGCTTCGCGCGCTGCCCGAAGATCTTCGCGATGGGGGCGCCGATGGCGGTCGCGAGCGGCCGGATGAGCAGGCGCATCACGGCACCCATACCGCAGATCACGAGGAGCAGGCCGATACCGACCGTCGTGAGGACCTGCGTCACGGATCCTCCGGCATTGAGGCCGATGATCACGATGATCACACCGAGGACGAGCGCGCCGAGCCCGATCCACGGCGTGTACCGGTGGAGGCGGGAGCGCGGGATGACCGCGCCCTCACGGAGGGCCGCGACGGGCGCGATGTGCGTCGCGCGGATCGCGGGGATCAGCGCTGCGAGCAGTGTGGCGACGACACCGACGATGAGAGGGACGATGATGGTACGCGGCGCGATACTGATCGCCGCCGCCGGCAACCCGACGTCCAGCGAGTCGAGGAGCGCCTTGAGACCGATGGCGAGGAGCACCCCGCAGGCGATGCCGATGATGGACGCCACCACGCCGACGATGAGGGCCTCGATGACGACGCTCTTCATGAGCTGGCCACGCCGCGCTCCGATGGTCCGGAGCATCGCCATCTCGCGGACGCGCTGGGCGATGGTGATGGAGAACACGTTGAAGATCACGAACGAGCCCACGAGGATCGCGATGGCGGCGAACACAAGGAGGAAGGTCCGGAGGAATCCGAGGCTCGACTGGATGTCGCTCGCCTGTCGATCGGCGTTCTGGCTACCGGTCTCGACCAGATAGTCGGGGTTGTCGAGGGTGTCGCGGATCTCGTCGCGCAGGGCCAGCGGGTCCGTGCCGGGCTCGGCCGCGACCGCGACCTGGCTGATCTGGCCGGGCATCTCGAGCCACGTCTGAGCGTCCTCGAGGGTGGTCAGCGTGATGGTGGTCCCGCCGAGGGAACTCGACCCGGCGAACCGGAAGACGCCGACGATGGTCGCCGGATGCAGGCCCGTCCGGGTCGCGACGTCGACGCGCTGACCGACGGACAGATCGTGATTGCCGGCCGTCGCCTCGTCGATGCTGATCTCGCCGGCGGTGGTCGGTGCCGCGCCCTGGAGATATGTGGTCGCCGAGTTGAACGGCGGTTCGTTCCCTCCGGACACGAGGAGCGCCGGCGCGCCGCCCGCACTGGTGATGGTCTTCCCGTCGACGAAGAGGGAACCACTGCCGCTGACGGAACCCTCCACCGCGCGGACACCCGGAAGGGCCGCCACCTTCGTGGCGACGTCTGCGGGAAGGGGTTCGCTCTGGGCGCCCATCTCGGACGTGAACGCCAGCTTCTTCGTGACGATGACGTCGGTGCCGGCGTTGGCCTCCTGGAAGATGTCGTCGAACGCGCCGTTGATCTGGTCCGTGAGGACGTAGGTGCCGCTGATCATGGCGGTGCCGAGGATGATGGCGGTTGCCGTCATGAAGAAGCGCAGCTTGCGGGCGAGGATGTTCCGTATGGCGATCTTGAGCACTTACTCAAGCCCCTTCATGACCTCGAAGATCGCCGTGCCGTCCATCTTGCCGCCGTCCCGGACGACCAGGCCGTCCTGGAGGAAGACCACGCGGTCGGCGATCGCGGCGGCGAAGGGATCATGCGTCACCATGACGATCGTCTGGCCGAACTCGTCCACCGAGCGGCGGAGGAGGTTCAGGATCTCCTGCCCGTTACGCGAGTCGAGGTTGCCGGTGGGCTCGTCCGCGAAGACCACGTCGGGACGACTGAGCAGGGCCCGCGCGATCGCGACCCGCTGCTGCTGGCCGCCCGAGAGCTCCGCCGGACGGTGTCCGAGCCGGTCACCGAGTCCCGTCGCCGCCACGAGGATCTTCCGCCACTCCGGATCCGGCTTGGTGCCCGCGATCTCGTGGGGCAGGTCCATGTTCTCCTCGGCCGTCAGCATCGGGAGGAGGTTGAAGAACTGGAAGACGAATCCCACGGCCTTGCGCCGGAGCAGCGTGAGGTCCTTGTCGTTCAGGGCGGTGATGTCCGTGTCGTCGATCCACACCCGTCCATCGGTGGGACGGTCGATGCCCGCGAGGATGTGCATGAGCGTCGACTTGCCTGAACCGGACGGCCCCATGATGGCCACGAACTGGCCGGGCACGAGGTCGAGGTCGACGCCGCGGAGTGCCTCCACCGCGGTGTCGCCGCTTCCGTAGACGCGGGTGACTCCGGCGGCGCGGATGACGCTCTCGGTTGTGGTGGAAACGGGTTCGTCGGCCACGAGCGCTCCTCAGCGGCAGGATGGTTTACGCGTGCGATCATTGGCACCCTACTCAGCCGCACACGACGCACGATGAAGATCGGGTGAACGGTGGCCAATCCGTCTGGACTATGCGTGGGAAATCGCGGAGCGCTCTGTGGGGTGGCGTTCCTGCTCGTCGCCCTGCCCTCCCTGGCCACGGCCGACGACGCGGGGATCATCGCCGTTCATGACGCCGAGACGGGCGCCGTCGTCCGCGCGGTTACGCGGGCGGCTCCGGGCGATCGCGCGGGCCTTCAGACGGCGTACGAGCGGTCGCGTCGTCTCGCCGCGCGGGTGCAGCGCGTGGCGGTGTCGACGGAGGGCTGCCGCCGGATGCGTGACGGACTCCTGCGGCTGGCGCGACTGGGGGCGGCGGTACCGGACGGTTACGACCGCCTCGATCCGGCTCGTGCGCGGTCGGCGCGCGCGGCGTTCGCCCGGCAACGGAGTGTGGTCGCCGCGCGCGCGCCCGGGTGCCGGATCCCGTCCCGCCGGGGTGCCCGGGTGTCCGACGAGCCGGTCCTCATCGAACCGATGTCGCGGGCCGTTACGAATGGTCGGATTCGGGTGGCGATGGCACCGGGGGCCGACACGGCCGAGCTCTGGGTGGACGGGCGGCACACGGTGAACCTCGCGCATGACGGGCGGGTCGCCGTCGGCGTGCTCTCCGCCGGCATCGGTCGTCACACGGTCACGGTCCGGTTCATGAACCGGGGGCGGCACATCGCCACCGGTACCGCGAGCGGTGTCCAGGTGACGCACACCGGCGGGCGGCGGGCGACGACGGTCCGGACCGACGCGCCCGCGACGGCGGCGCTGCGAGGGGCGGCGGGGCGCTTCGACGGGATCGGCGCGGCCTGGATCTCCGATCTCGCCTCGGGGCGCCGGGCCTCCTGGAACGCCGACGCTCGCTTTCCCGCCGCATCGACGGTGAAGCTTGGGGTGATGATCGAGGCCGCCCGGCGTTCGGGCGCGTACCCGGACCGGTCGGCGTTCACCGACGACGTCGTGGCGATCGGCGGATGGAGCTCGAACCTCGCGGTCAATCGCCTGCTCCCGAGGATCGGGGGATCCGCTGCGGTTCAGCGACGGCTGACGACCATGGGCGCCTCGCGGTCCACCTTCACCGGTGGCTACATGGTGGCCACCGACCGGATGCCGCGGGCCGGGTCGCCACCGGCGTCGTCGCGGCGCGTCACGACGGCCGCGGATCTGGGCCGGATCATGACCCTCCTGCACGACAGCGCCCGGGGTGAGGCGGCCGCGCGTCGCGCCACCGGCCTCACGTCACGGCAGGCCCGATTCGTGCTCGGCACGCTCTACGCGTCGGAGCGGACCGGTGACAACCGCGGCATCCTGGATGGACTCGCGGCAAACCTGCCGGCGGCTCAGAAGCACGGGTGGGTCAGCTCGTCCCGGCACACCGTCGCCCTGGTGGATTCATCAGGCGGTCCCGTGGTCGTGGTGGCCCTCACATGGTCTCCCGGTCTCACGGCGCAGCGAGCACGGGCGTTCGGACGCGAGGTGCTCCGCATCGCGCAGGTCGGTGGCGGGTGAGCGTCCGCCCGGTCCACCTGCGACGACTCAGTCGGACCGGCCGGACCCCACGGGTGACGCGTCGCCGGCGTCGTCGCCGATGACCGATCGCGAGCCGGTGATGAGACGCGCGCCGCGGCCTCGCGTGAGGAAGCTCCACGACCACCGGGTCATGACGATGAAGCGGTTCTGGAACCCGATGAGGTAGAAGAGGTGGACGGCGAGCCACAGCCACCAGGCGATGAAGCCGGTGAACTTCATGCCGCCGATGGTGGCCACCGCCCGTGCGCGCCCGATGGTGGCGAGGCTGCCCTTGTCCTGGTAGACGAAGGGGCCGGTCTCCTCGCCCTCGAGCCGTGCGGCGACGCGTCGTCCGGCGTAGCGTCCGGCCTGCATCGCGACGGGTGCGACACCGGGGAGTCGCTGGTCGGCGACGGAGGCCATGTCACCCACCACCATGACCTCGGGATGGTCCGCGAGTGAGAGCGTCGTATCGACGGGAACGCGTCCGGCGCGGTCGGGTGTGACGCCGGCGCACTCGGCGAGGCGCGCGGCGAACGGTACGGCGGTGACGCCGGCGGCCCAGATGACGGTGTTGGCGGGGATCCTCTCGGTGACGCCCCGGGTCACGATGTCGACGCCGGTCGGGTCCGCCTCCGACACCATGCTCCCGGTGCGGACCTCGACGCCGAGCTGCTCGAGGTCCCGCGTCGCGTGTGCCGACTGCTTCTCGTCGAACGCGAGGAGGATGCGGTCGGCGCCCTCCAGCAGGTGCACCCGTGCTCTCGCCGGATCGAAGGTGGCGAACTGGTTCTTCATGGTGTCACGGGCGATCTCGGCGATCTGTCCCGCCATCTCGACGCCCGTGGGCCCGCCGCCGACCACGACGAAGTTGAGCCAGCGCTCGCGAACCTCGGGATCCGACTCGGTCTCCGCGGCCTCGAACGCGAGAAGGATCCGTGCCCGGATGTCCAGGGCGTCCTCGAGGTCCTTCAGCGCGGGTGCCGAGTCACGCCATTGGTCGTTGCCGAAGTACGAGTTCCGCATGCCGGCGGCGACGATCAGCGAGTCATAGGGAACCGAGAGCGGCCCGTCGACCTCCGCCGGGGGGTGCACCGTGAGCATGCGCGCGTCGAGGTCGACGTCCGCGACCTCGCCGAGCATGACGTGGATGTTGCGCTGCCGTCGCAGGACGGCACGGAGCGGTGTCGCGATCTCGCCGGGCGAGAGGGAACCGGTGGCGACCTGGTACAGGAGCGGCTGGAACAGGTGGTAGTTGCGACGATCGATCAGCGTGATGTCGACCGGCGCGTGCCGAAGGGCTCTGGCGGCGTGCAGGCCGCCGAAGCCGCCGCCGATGATGACGACGCGATGACGCCGCACGCTGGGGGTCTGCGTGGTCACGTGATCCAATCTAGCGGCCATGTACCGGACGGCCGCATCCGGCCGACACGGTGTGACATCCGATTGAACGCCGTCGCAGGTGTCAGTCACTCCGTCCCGGCGCGATCAGGCGCGCCGGGCGTGCTCGGGCGACGACGATCGCCCGATGTCGCCGCCGCATCGGAACGACCGGTCGCACGGATGGGCCCCGATGGACGCCCGCGATACCACTGCGGCGACCTCGGTCGGAGATGGACCTCTCGGCGGTCGTCGAACGGCCCCGGGCGGTCAGTCCCGGCGGTGGGCCTTCTCGGTCGCCGCCGTCCGCCGGATCACCCGCAGTATCCGCAGGTTGAACCCGACGAACCCGATGGCCTGGCGGAGGAGGCTCCGCCGGCGCCGGAGGGTCCGCCGCGTCGGCAGCGGGGCATTCGACGTGTCGAGGTAGGGGATGTCGGTGGGGGTCATGTGATCACTCCGGAATGAATTGCCAGCCGGGCCGGCCCTTCGCCTTGTAGAGGAACAGGTGGTGGAGCATCAGCTTCACCCAGTGGCCGAAGAGTCCGATGTCCCCGGTTGTCGTGTCGCTGTTGCGGCCCGTCGGATAGCGGGCGAAGTCGGGGACCACGGGGTCCATGGTCATCGCCGCCGCGGAACCGCGTCGCAGGCCGTTGCCGGCGGATGCCACGCACGCGGCACCCAGATCGGCCATCGAGGCCTCGTGTGGCTTCGCATCGGCGCGCCCGCGGAGGCGGTCGGCGATGGTCATGGCGACGGCCTTGCCCATGGCACCCGACGGCATCCCGGTGCGCGGGGGTGACGGGGCGATGACCGTGCCGTTGGGACTGGTGCGCGGACGGGAGATCTGGTGCGGCGGCGCGAACGCGATCCCGACGGCGAAGATGGTGTCGTGGCCCGTGGCCATGTAGGTCTTCGGCCAGTCGTCGGCCGTCCACTCCTCGTAGGGCTTCGGCGTGTAGTCGGCGTCGACACGCATGAAGCCGTTCGGCGCGAACATCTGATCGGTGATGTCCTCGCCATCCCGGTCATACGCCGCGAGGGGGACCCCGCCGAACGGCGGCAGCAGCATGCCGTAGTCGAAGGCGAGCTCGTGTGTCTCGCCGTCCAGCGTCTCGAAGTGGACGACCCCGGGCTCGACGCGATGGACGTGGGCACCGACGATGGCCTTGACGTCACGCTCCCGGAAGAGGGACTCCGCCCAGAGCCGGCTCGTGGTCTCGAAGCCGTTCTCCTCGAAGGTCATGCCGCCGACGCCGAAGTCGCCGAGCTGCGCCTCATTCGTCAGATAGACGAGCGTGGCGAGGTCACGGACACCCGCCTCGCGGAGTTCGTGGTCGACGTTGAAGACGTACTCGAACGCGGCGCCCTCGCAGGTGCACGTACCGTGCCCCATGCCGACCACCAGCGTCTGCGGTGTGCCCGACCGGAGCCGCTCGATCGTCTCGGCCAGCTGCCGCGCGGCGTGCGTCGCGTGATCCGCGGTGCACACGGACGCCGTGTGGCCGTCGGGGCCGAGCCCGTCCGTCATCTGGAACTTGAGCTGGGGCCCGGTGGCGTTGATGAGGTAGTCGTAGCGGATCCGGTCCGTCGTTCCCGCGCGGGCGGGATCCGTGTACTCGATGTCCACGGCGCCCCGGGCATCGTCCCGGTCGCCCTCCGGGCGGATGGCGACGGCCTTCGCCTGGTGGAAGCGGATCCCCTTCTTCTTGTACACCGGCGCGAGGGGGAAGACGACGTCGCGCTTGTCCATGCGCCCGACCCCCACCCAGATGTTGGACGGAATCCAGTTCCAGTACGCGTTGGGGGTGACGACCGTGACCGTGTGCCCGGTGCGTTTGAGCAGCCGGCTCAGGTGCAGGGCCGCGGTATGCCCGGAGACTCCGCCGCCGAGTACCACGATGTCCGCCATCTCTGCCTCCTCCGAGATACCTATAGGGGTATAGGTATAGTAGCGCGCAGGCCACGATCGCGTCGGACGGGCCGGGGAATGGTGGAAGGCTCGGGCGGCCCGTCGCCCGCTGTCGGTGCGGTCGCCGGAGCGGGATCAGGTGATCGGTCAGATGGGGACGGCGGGCCCTGTGTCCGGCACCTGGACATCCGCGAGGACACGCCTGTGTCGACGGACGCTCCTTGAGATGTCAGTCAGACCGCGCGGCACGGCCCGCCGAGAGGTGAGGCCCTCGCCGCGCGAGCAGGGTCGTCCTCCGGAGAGGCGTGATGGAA
>CAYOSM010000003.1:52720-55796 GCA_964406645.1 uncultured Bifidobacteriaceae bacterium
GCCCTCGACGGCATGGATGCCCGCCATCGGCGCCGAACACTCCACGACCTGCACCGACCGGGGCGACGAGCACCCCGCGACGTCAGGCGGCGCGGTCCTCCGCGCTGGAGAGGCCGAGCACCTTGATGATGTCGCGCATCGAGATGATGCCGACGAGGTGACCCTCCTCGAACACCGCGACATGGCGGATGTGATGACGCAGCATGCGGTCGGCGGCCTTGCCGATCGGCCAACTGGGTGCGGCCGAGATGATCTGGCTGAACATGCACTCCGAGACCCGTGTGGCGTCGGGGTCGAGGCCCTCGGCCAGGCAGCGGAGGATGTCCCGCTCGGTGACGATGCCCGGACCGGGCAGCGTCTGATCCATGACGATGGCGGCGCCGGTCTTGTGCTGGCTCATCGTCACCGCGGCCTGCCGCAGCGTGGTGTCGGCGCCGACGACCGCGCGAACGGGTGACATGATTTCTGAGACCGGGACTGGCATGGAATGACCATACCGGAACTCGTGCGGATTGTCACGTTAGTGATTCGGCGTTACAAGGGCACGATCCGGCGTGGGGCAGGCGATCGGGGATGATCAGGGCCCTGTGGATCGGCGGGAAGACCGCCCATGGACGCAAGCGCTTGCAACAGATCGCATAAGCGGCAAGCGATGATCTCCCGGCGCGGCGACGTCCGGCCCGGCAGGGGCCGTCGTCGCAGACAGGAACGCAGTGCGGTCGGTTGTGGGTCGTCGCCGCTCAGCGGCGACGAGGCTCAGCAGCCGAGGAGGCGTTCTCCGAGGTAGCGCTCGATCTGGTCGAGCCCGATGCGCTCCTGCGCCATCGTGTCACGCTCGCGGACGGTGACGGCGTTGTCCTCGAGGCTGTCGAAGTCGACCGTCACGCAGAAGGGTGTGCCGATTTCGTCGTGCCGACGGTAACGGCGGCCGATCGCGCCGGCGTCGTCGAAGTCGACGTTCCAGTTGCGACGTAGTGTGGCCGCGAGCTCCTTCGCCTTGGGAGTGAGGTCCGTGTTGCGCGAGAGCGGCAGCACGGCGGCCTTGAAGGGGGCGAGGCGACGGTCGAGCCGGAGCACGACGCGCTTGTCGACGCCGCCCTTGGTGTTGGGTGCCTCGTCCTCGTCATACGCTTCGACGAGGAAGGTCATGAGGGAGCGTGAGAGTCCCGCGGCCGGTTCGATGACGTACGGCACGTACCGCTCGTCGTTGGCCTGGTCGTAGAAGGACAGATCGGTGCCGGAGTGCTGGCTGTGCGTGGTGAGGTCGAAGTCGGTGCGGTTGGCGATGCCTTCGAGCTCACCCCACTCGGAGCCCTGGAAGTTGAAGCGGTACTCGATGTCGACGGTGCGCTTCGAGTAGTGGGAGAGCTTCTCCTTGGGGTGCTCGTAGTGGCGCAGATTCTCGCGGGCGATGCCGAGGTCGACGTACCAGTCGGTGCGCGTGTCGATCCAGTACTGGTGCCACTCCTCGTCCGTGCCGGGCTTGACGAAGAACTCCATCTCCATCTGCTCGAACTCGCGGGTGCGGAAGATGAAGTTGCCCGGCGTGATCTCGTTGCGGAAGGACTTGCCGGTCTGGGCGATGCCGAACGGCGGCTTCATCCGCGCCGCGGAGGCGACGTTGAGGAAGTTGATGAAGATGCCCTGCGCCGTCTCGGGACGGAGATAGTGGAGCCCGGTCTCGTCCTCGATGACGCCGAGGTACGTCTTCAGCATCATGTTGAACTCACGCGGCGTGGTCCACTGACCGCGGGTGCCGCAGTTGGGGCAGGCGATCTCGTCGAGCGGCACGTCGTCCGGGTTGATCGTCTCGCCCTTCGCCTCGGCCTTGGCGGCGACGGCCTCCTGGAGGTGATCGGCGCGGAAGCGGCGATGACAGGACTGGCACTCGGTGAGGGGGTCTGAGAAGGCACCCACGTGGCCCGATGCCACCCACGTCTCGCGCGGCAGGATGATGGAGGAGTCGAGACCGACCACGTCGTCGCGGGCGGTGACCATGGACCGCCACCACTGGCGCTTGATGTTCTCCTTCAGCTCGACGCCGAGGGGACCGTAGTCCCAGGCGGAACGCGTCCCGCCGTAGATCTCACCGCAGGGGAACACGAAGCCGCGCCGCTTGCAGAGGTTGACGACGCTGTCGATGGTGGATGTGGTCTTGGCCATGGCGGACAGGCTACCCGGAGGGTGTCCGCACGGGCCGTCCGCGACCTCACCGCCCGTGTCCGCACGGGTCGATCCGACGACTGCGCGGACGTAAGCAGCCCCGCGTGTCGGAGGTCGACGGTGGTCCGGCGGTCATCCCTGGCAGGTGGGGCACCAGTGGACGGCGCGGTTGTCGTCACCGTGGCGCATCGACCGGATGGGCGTCTCGCACCTGGGGCAGGGGCGGCCCGTCCGCCGGTAGACGGCGTGGCGGCGCTGCGGGCCGCGGCGATCCAGTTCCATCGCGTCCGCTAGGAGCCGGGCGGCGGACGCGGTGAGGGCGTCGGCGGTCTCCTGCGTGATGTCGCCCATCCGGGTCCACGGGTTCACGCCGACCTCCCAGAGTGCCTCGCTGCGGTAGATGTTCCCGATGCCCGACACCACGCGCTGGTCGAGCAGCACGTCGCAGACGAGCCGATCCGCGGGGACACTGGTGACGTCGATACCCACGGACGGATCGGGACTCCCGTCGGCGGCGAGGAGATCCGGCCCGACACGTCGGATCTGCGGGATCGGGGCGCCGGGGGCGTGGAGCTGCAGCGTCGGACCCCGGTACTGCGCGGCCACGGTCGTCTCGGTGAAGAGTGCGAGCCAGAGGCCGCTGCGGTCGAGGCGCTCCTCGACCGGGTGCACCCGCCACCGTCCGACCATTCCGAGGTGGGAGTGCAGGACGTGCCCGTCGTCGATGTGGACGAGGTGGTGCTTGCCGACGGCCTCGACCCGCTCCACCATCCGGCCGGTGAGACGGTCGGCAAGGCGCTGCGCGGCGACCCGGGGTCCCTCCTCGACGCGGACGATCCGCTGCCCCGCGAGGGCGGATGTGAGTCGGATCGCGTTGCGGTGGCTGACGTGTCCTTCGGGCATTGGGTCCGGT
>CAYOSM010000004.1:0-42757 GCA_964406645.1 uncultured Bifidobacteriaceae bacterium
CAAACCTTCATGCGCCGCGTCCCCGCCGGTCAGTGGTCGTGCCGGCCCGCACTGCACCGCCCCGGACACCGTCGCGGAAGGATGAGAGCACGTCGGTCAGGGGCGTTGCCACCGGGACGACGTGCCTTCGTGTCGCTCCCGAATGGAACGGCTCCGGACCAGGATCGTGGCCCCCTCCCCGAGACGGCCCGAGGTCAGCCGGTCACGATGCGGCGGCGGTCGATGGGAGGCGTCACGACCCCGACGACGTCCGTCAGGCCGATGCCCCCGCCTCGGCCTCCTCGAGGATCATCTGCAGGCTGGTCCGGCCGAGCGTTCGCCGGAAGTCCTTCTTCGCGTTCCAGAAGACCGTGTGGAAGGGACACTTGCCCGTATGCGAACAGCGCGCCTCACGCAGCGGGCAGCGCTCGTCGATATCCGTGCCGTCGATGGACTCGACGATCTGACGCACCGAGATCTCCGAAGCGGGTCGGGCGAGCCGGTATCCCCCGGCGGGCCCGGCCACGGCCTCCAGAAGCCCCGCCCGGACTAGCGCCGCGAGTGCCTGTGCCAGCACCGATTCGGGCGCCTCCGTCTCGGACGCGATGTCGCGGCGCTTGACCAGCTCATCGCCGGTTCGGGCGATGGCGAGTGCGGCGCGAAGTCCGTAGTCGGCTGTGCGTGAGAATCGAAGGTGCATTTGTACTCGGTCACTCCAACGTTTAGATTATTGCACAACGTTTGGTCCTGCCATCAACTACTGTCGGATCATGGACGGTACAACGCACACTAACCCCGCCGGCGCGACGCGGAATCTCTGGCTCGCGACACTGGCCTTTCTCATCTGCTTCATCTCCTGGGGTGTGGTCTCGCCCATCGCCCGGGGGATCCAGAAGGACCTCGACCTCTCCGACACGCAGACCGCTGTTCTCCTGGCCGTGCCGGTTCTCTGCGGTTCGCTCCTCCGCCTCCCCGCCGGCGTCCTCGCCGACAAGTACGGCGGACGCCGGATGTTCACCGTGATCATGCTGCTCTCGGCCATCCCGGCCGTCTTCCTCGGATACGCGAAGTCGTTCGGCTCGATCGCGATCCTCGGCTTCCTGATGGGAGGTGCCGGCGCCGCCTTCGCCGTCGGCGTCCCCTTCGTCGCCCGCTGGTGGCAGGGCCCCCGCATCGGCATGGCCGTCGGCATCTACGGACTCGGCACGGCCGGTACCGCGCTCGCGGCCCTGGCGGTCCCCCGCATCAGCCAGAACTGGGGACGCGCATACGTCGGATGGATGATGGCACTGCTCCTCGTGGGAGGGGCCGTGGTCACCTTCCTCTTCGCGCGTGACGCCCCCGGCGAGCGTGCGCACACCAAGTACACGGACGTCCTCAAGAGCGGCTGGAGGCTCTACCGGCTCTCCCTCCTCTACTTCGTCTCGTTCGGTGGCTTCGTCGCCATGACGGTGTTCCTTCCGAAGCTCCTCAGCGACTGGTTCGACCTCAGCGCGATCGACGCCGGGCAGCGCGCCGCCGGCTTCGCCATCCTGGCCGTCGCCGGACGCCCGATCGGCGGGTGGATGGCGGACCGTATCGGTGCGGGCACCACGCTCGTCATCGCCTTCGCCGGCGTCGCCATCGACGCCGCCGTGCTCGCGGCCATCGCCCGCGGCCCCTCCATGACCGAGGTCACCGCGGCGTGCCTCACCATGGGCGTCTTCCTCGGCCTGGGGAACGGCGCGGTCTTCAAGATCGTGCCTCACGAGTTCCCCAACTCGACCGGTGCCGCCACCGGCATCGTCAGCGCCGTCGGCGGGCTCGGCGGTTTCTTCCCACCGCTCTTCATGGGATTCGCCAAGGACCAGTTCGGGAGCTACGCCGTGGGCTTCCTCGGACTGATGGTCCTCGCCGCGGTCTGCCTCGCCGTAACCCTGCAGATCCAGCGTGACGAGTTCCGTACGCTGTTCACCAAACCGGATGGGAGCAACGGATGACATCGACTCTTGAACCCCGGCACCTCAGCTTCGCTCCCTCGACGGAGGCCTGGAGCCACCTGCGCACGGAGGACCGCTCCTGGGAGCGCCTCTACCGCGACCGCTGGCAGACCGACCGCATCGTGCGGTCCACCCACGGCGTGAACTGCACGGGCTCCTGTTCGTGGCTCGTGCACGTGAAGGACGGGATCGTCGCGTGGGAGACCCAGGCCACGGACTACCCCACCAACGGCGCGGAGTCCCCTGAGTACGAGCCGCGCGGATGTCCCCGCGGCGCATCGTTCTCCTGGTACGTCTACTCCCCCCTCCGCGTCCGCTACCCCTACGTGCGCGGAGCGCTCCTGCGTCTCTACCGCGAGGAGCTCGCCCGCACCGACGATCCCGTCGACGCATGGGCCGCCATCGTCTCCGACCCCGAGAAGACCCGCGAGTACAAGTCCCGCCGCGGCAAGGGCGGCTTCGTCCGCTCCTCCTGGGACGAGGTGACCGAGATCATGGCCGCCGCCCACGTCCACACGGTCAAGCAGTTCGGGCCGGACCGCATCGCCGGCTTCTCGCCCATCCCGGCCATGTCCCCGGTGTCCTACTCGGCGGGGACCCGCTTCCTCGGCCTCATCGGCGGCGTGGCCCTGTCGTTCTACGACTGGTACGCGGACCTGCCTCCGGCCTCCCCGCAGGTGTGGGGCGACCAGACCGACGTCCCCGAGTCCGCGGACTGGTGGAACTCGGCCTACATGATCCTCTGGGGCTCGAACATCCCCCAGACCAGGACGCCGGACGCGCACTTCATGACCGAGGCGCGCTACCGCGGCCAGAAGGTCGTCGTGGTCTCACCGGACTTCGCCGGGCACACCAAGTTCGCCGACGACTGGCTGCCGGCCGAGCCCGGCACCGACGCGGCGCTGGCCCAGGCGATGGGTCACGTGATCTTCAACGAGTACCACCTCAAGCGGACCGTCCCGTACTTCGACGACTACGTGCGGCGGTTCACGGACATGCCGTTCCTCGTGACGCTCGAGGAGCGTGACGGCACCCACGTGGCGGGCCGGTTCCTCCGGGCGTCGGACCTCGGTCACGACGGGCCGAACCCCGAGTGGCGCACGGCGGTCCTCGACGAGCGCACCGGCGAGGTCGCCTTCCCCAACGGGAGCATGGCCGACCGCTGGGGTGCCGACAACGCCGGCGCATGGAACCTCGAGCTCGGCGACATCGAGCCGGTGCTCACGCTCCTCGACCGGCCCGGCACCGAGAACGTCCACCTGGCCGTCCCGCGCTTCGACACCACCGCGGCGGCGAGCGGCGCGACCATCGTCCGCGGCGTCCCCGCCATGCGGATCGGCGACCAGCTCGTCACCACCGTCTTCGACGTCGTCGCCGCGCACCTGGGTGTCGCGCGCGACGGCCTTCCGGGCGACTGGCCGTCGTCCTACGACGACGCCGACAGCCCCGGGACACCGGCCTGGCAGTCGTCGATCACCGGGGTCTCCCCCGAGGTGGTCATCCGCATCGCCCGCGAGTTCGCGGCGAACGCGGAGGCGACCAACGGACGCTCCATGATCGTCATGGGAGCCGGCACCAACCACTGGTACCACTCCGACATCATCTACCGGACCATGCTGAACCTGCTCCTGCTCTGCGGATGCCAGGGAGTGAACGGCGGCGGATGGGCCCACTACGTGGGCCAGGAGAAGGTCCGCCCCATCGCCGGATTCGGACAGGTCGCGTTCGCGCTCGACTGGGCACGCCCCTCCCGCCAGCAGGCCACGACCCCGTTCTGGTACCTGGCCACCGACCAGTGGCGGTACGAGAGCTTCACCACGGACGAGGTGTCCTGGACCGGGGGCGCCGGACGCCTCGAGGGACGGACCGTCGCCGACTGCGTCGCGCTCGCCGCCCGTAACGGATGGATGCCCTCCTACCCCACGTTCAACCGCAACCCGCTGGACCTCTCGGACGAGGCGGCGAAGCTCGGCAAGCCGACCGCCGAGTACATCGTCGACGAGCTGGAGGCCGGACGGCTGCGCTTCGCCGCCGAGGACCCGGACGCACCCGAGAACTTCCCGCGCGTCCTGACCCAGTGGCGGGCCAACCTCATCGGATCGTCGTCGAAGGGACAGGAATACTTCCTGCGCCACCTCCTCGGCGTGCCGAACGCCGCCATCCGCAACGAGGAGTCCCCGCCGGAGATCCGACCCGCCGAGGTGGAGTGGCACGACGAGGCGCCCGAGGGCAAGCTCGACCTCTTCACGACGATCGACTTCCGGATGAACGGGTCGTGTCTCTACTCCGACATCGTCCTCCCCGCGGCCACGTGGTACGAGAAGAACGACGTCTCCAGCACGGACCTTCACCCGTTCGTCCACACGTTCGGAGAGGCCGTACCCCCGCCGTGGGAGGCGCGCACCGACTTCGACGCGTTCCGCGGTGTCGCCGAGCGGTTCTCGGAGCTGGCGAAGGATCACCTGGGCACCCGCACCGACGTGGTCGCCGCCCCGCTCGCCCACGACTCCCCGGACGAGATCGCCCAGGTGATGGGCGAGGTCGTCGACTGGAAGAACGAGGGGATCCGCCCCGTCCCGGGGATCACGATGCCCAAGCTCATCCCCATCGAGCGCGACTACACCGCCGTCGGCGCCAAGTGGGCGGCGCTCGGACCGCTGGTGGAGACGGGGATCGGCGTCAAGGGCTGGAGCGTCTCCGCCAAGCAGGAGGCCCAGGATCTGGCGGACCTCAACGGGATCGTCGAGACGGGCCCGTGTGCCGGTCGCCCGAAGATGACGCAGGACGTCCACTGGGCCGACGCCATCTTCGCCATGTCGGGCACGACCAACGCCCGCATCGCGACGGCCGGGTTCCGCGCCATGGAACAGCGGTCCGGGGTGCCCCTCGCCGATCTCGGCCTGGAGAACGCCGAGCACCGCATCACGTTCCGCGACGCCCGCATCCAGCCCCGCAAGGTGATGACCTCGCCGGAGTGGTCGGGCCTCGAGTCCCGTGAGCGGCGGTACAACCCGTTCACCATGAACGTCGACCGGCTGGTCCCGTGGCGGACCCTCACCGGCCGCCAGCAGTTCTACGTGGACCACGCCTGGATGCTCGACATGGGCGAGGGTGTGGCCACCTACCGCCCGCCCGTCAACTCGACGCGATACTTCGGTGACCTCACCCTCGACGGCGAGGGCGGAGCCGAGGTCGTCGTGCGCTGGCTGTCCCCCCACTCCAAGTGGTCAATCCACTCGGAGTACCAGGACAACCTCCACATGCTGACGCTCTTCCGCGGCGGACCCGTCGTGTGGATGTCGACCGGCGATGCGGAACGCATCGGCGCCGCCGACAACGACTGGGTGGACATCTACAACCGGCACGGCGTCATCGCCTGCCGCGCGGTGGTGTCGCACCGCATCCCCGACGGGGTGGCCCTGATGTACCACTCCCAGGATCGCCACGTGAACGTGCCGATCTCCGACATCTCCGAGACGCGCGGAGGCACCGACAACTCCGTCACCCGCATCTCCATCAAGCCGTCGCATCTGATCGGCGGATACGCCCAGCTGTCATACGGGTTCAACTACTACGGACCGACGGGATCGCAGCGCGATGAGCTCACGGTCATCCGTCGCCGCCGAAGCGAGGTGAGGTACTGATGCGTATTCGCGCCCAGTTCGGAATGGTGATGAACCTCGACAAGTGCATCGGGTGCCATACGTGCTCGGTCACCTGCAAGACGGTGTGGACCAACCGGTCCGGCGCCGAGTACATGTGGTTCAACGACGTCGAGACCAAGCCCGGAGGCGGCTACCCCAAGCGCTGGGAGGACCAGGAGACCTGGAACGGCGGCTGGGAGCTCACGAAGAAGGGACGGCTCCGTCTGAAGGCCGGAGGCCGGATGCGGAAGATCACCCGGATCTTCGCGAACCCGGACCTGCCGACGATCGACGACTACTACGAGCCCTGGACCTACGACTACGAGACCCTGACGCGTCGGGGTGACGGGCCGCACCAGCCGGTCGCCCAGCCGGAGTCGCAGATCACCGGCAAGTCGCTGCCGCTGACGTGGGGACCCAACTGGGAGGACGACCTCGCCGGCGGCCCCGAGGCGGCGATGCGCGACCCGAACCTGAAGGGGATCGAGGAGCAGGTCCGGTTCGACTACGAGCAGGCCTTCATGATGTACCTCCCCCGCATCTGCGAGCACTGCCTCAACCCGTCGTGCGTCGCGTCGTGCCCCTCCGGTGCGATGTACAAGCGCGAGGAGGACGGCATCGTCCTGGTCGACCAGGACAAGTGCCGTGGCTGGCGCATGTGCGTGTCCGGGTGCCCGTACAAGAAGGTCTACTTCAACTGGCAGACGGGGAAGGCCGAGAAGTGCACCATGTGTTACCCGCGCATGGAGCAGGGGATGCCCACCATCTGCTCGGAGACCTGCGTCGGCAAGATCCGGTACATCGGCGTGGTCCTCTACGACGCGGACCGCGTCGAGGAGGCCGCCAGCGTCCCGGACGAGAAGGACCTCTACGAGTCGCAGCTCGGCATCTTCCTGGACCCCACGGATCCGGCGGTGGTCGAGCAGGCGCTCTCGGACGGGATCCCGCAGGACTGGATCAACGCGGCCGCCCGGTCGCCCGTCTACCAGCTCGCCATCCGGCACCGCGTCGCGCTTCCCCTCCACCCGGAGTACCGGACCCTTCCGATGGTGTGGTACGTGCCGCCGCTCTCCCCGGTGACCGGGGTGATCGAGGGCGAGGGGGCCGACGCGGATCCCGCGACGATCTTCCACCTGATCGACGACATGCGCATCCCGATCGCCTACCTGGCCGGGATGCTCTCCGCCGGCGACGAGGAGCCCATCCGGCGGGTGCTGACCACCCTGGCGGCCATGCGCCTGCACATGCGGGCGAAGAACCTCCGCGGTGAGCGGGACAGCGATCCCTCGCCCAGCGAGACCGAGCGCGAGCTCGAGGCGCTCTTCCGGCTCCTCGCGCTCGCCCGCTACGACGAGCGCTTCGTGATCCCGAAGGGACACAACGAGGAGGCGGCGACGGTGCTCGGCCTCCAGGGTTCCTGCGGTCTCGCGGGTGCCGGCGGTCCCGGACCGTGCATGCCCTCCACGCCGATCGCGCCGGAGATGACCGAACCCGCCCGCAAGCTGCACACCATCCAGCCGAAGGAGTCGCGATGAGCGTCGATCTCGCACTGTCCCGGCTGCTCGCGTTCCCGGAGGACACCTCGGCCGACGAGGCCATTCGCGATGCCGTGCGCCGCGCTCCCCGCGGCGTCCGTGAGGGCGTCGACGCGTACTTCGTGAGCGTCGGCGACATGGACATCATGGCCCGTCAGCAGGCGTACGTGGACGTGTTCGACTTCGATCGCCGCGCCAGCCTGCACCTGACGGCGCACACGCACGGCGATCGACGGGACCGCGGCACGCGCCTGATCGAATTGAAGGCACGTATGCGCGAGGGGGGCCTCGAGCTCACGAGCTCGGAGCTTCCCGACCACCTCTCGGTCCTCCTGGAGCTGCGTGCCCTGTCCCCGGAGATCGGGGCCAGGACGCTGAGTGAGCTCCGCCCGCCGATCGAGTGCGTGCGCGCCCGGCTCCACGATTCGAAGAGCCCGTACGCCCATGTGCTGGATGCGGTCTGTTCGACGATGTCACGTCTGACACGGGACGAGCGCGCCGCCGCGGAACGCCTGGCAGCGGAGGGACCGCCGCCCGGTGAGACCGTGGGGCTCGAGCCGTTCGCCCCGCCCGAGGTCATGCCACAGGAGGGAGTACTCCGATGAGTCGTGCTGACGTGATCCTCTGGATCATCCTGCCCTACGCCGCGCTGACGGTCTTCGTGGTCGGCCACGTCTGGCGATGGCGCACCGATCAGTTCGGGTGGACCACTCGGTCCACGCAGCTGCTCGAGTCGCGATGGCTGACGATCGGTTCCAACCTGTTCCACATCGGCATCCTGCTGGCCATCGTCGGCCACATCGCCGGCATCGCCATCCCCATGGTGGTCACCGAGAAGATGGGCGTCTCCGAGCACTTCTACCACGTGCAGGCCGTGGCGCTCGGTGCGCTGGCGGGCTTCCTGTGCATCGCCGGTCTCGCGATCCTGTTCATCCGGCGGATGCGTGTGCCACGCGTGGCGGCGACCACCACCAACACGGATCTCGTCGTCTACGCCGTCCTCACCGTGGCCATCATCTCGGGCCAGGTGGCGACGGCCGGGTACCAGCTCGTCGTCGACGGCGGGTACAACTACCGCGAGACCATCGGGCCGTACTTCCGGAGTCTGTTCTACCTCGACCCCGAGACGGCGTCGATCTCCGGCGCGCCCTTCATCTACCAGCTCCACGTGCTGTCGACGTTCGCGTTGTACGCCCTCTGGCCGTTCTCACGGCTGGTCCACGTGTGGAGTGTCCCCTGGCGCTACCTCACCCGTCGCCCGATCGTGTTCCGTGCACGGCGTGCCGCGATGGTGAGCGAACCCGGGATGAAGCGCCGCCCGCGGTAACGTGGGCTGCGCATCGGCGGCGCCGACCCGAGAGCGGCGCCGCCGATGACCTGCACGTGATTCCGACGGGGCCTCCGACTGCCCAGACGTCGGCACACCTCACGACCTGAGGCGGGAGGGGCCCGATGGGACCTCTCCGCGGACCCGCTTCGGCGCATGGCAGCGGTCCGAAGAGTGCGTCCGTGAAGCGGCAACGGGACTGAGGTGCCAGGCACCCGAGTCCCGTTCATTGACCTGCCAGACGGACAAACAGCCGCAAATGCGGAACTTCCGCCGACCGATGCCCCTCGTGAACGGGACTGAGGTGCCTGGCACCTCAGTCCCGTTGGCGCCCTCGCACACGCTGGCGCGGTGACCGTCAGGAGCGGCCGTCCCAGCCTTTTCTCGCACTGGGTACCGGACACCGAGCACCATCCGCACAACACTCCCCGACAGCTAGACGTGGCGCGGGGCTACGACGCGACCGATGGACAGCACTCGACTCCCGTTCACGGAATCGATGAGTGTCGTCCGGCGCGGTCCGGCGTCAGGAGCGAACGAGCCGGTTGATGGCGTCGGTCGCTTCCTGGAGCTTCGCCTTGGCCGCCTCGTCACTGAGCTTCGCGGCGTCGAGGACGCAGTGGTTGAGGTGATCGTCGAGCAGGCCGGTGGCGACGCCCTGGATCGCGCGGGTCAGTGCGCTGATCTGCGTGAGGATGTCGATGCAGTACTTCTCCTCATCGATCATCCGCGCGATGCCACGCGCCTGACCCTCGATGCGCTTCATGCGCTGGAGGTACTGATCCTTGTTGTCGATGTAGCCGTGGTGGGCGTGGGCGGTGTCGGGTTCACTCGCAGGCGACATGTGCGGTCCTTAGTTCTCGCGTCCGAGGATGGCGCGGATGCTGGCTTCAGGGGTGAGATCGATACGTCGACGGAGTCGGGCGCTGAACGCGACGACCACGGGTGAAAACGACATCAGGCTTACGGCGACCGGCATCGGGAGGGCAGACCCGACCGACGCGAGGATACCGACAGCCGGGAGAACGGAGATGAGACCCATACCGGTGGCCCACGACGGGTTCCGCCTCATCATCCGCCAAGACCCGCGCGCACGGACGGGGCGCATCCCGATGGCCGTCTCCGCTGGGAGAGGCGCCATCGCGGATGAGCCCTGTGTGGTGCCCGGGCGGCCGAATGCGAGGTTCACGAGCGTCACCCGTTCGCGACGCTCGTGAATCCGCGGAGGCGGAGGCTGTTGCCGACGACGAAGACGCTGGAGAACGCCATTGCCGCGCCGGCGAGCATGGGGTTGAGCATTCCGAGCGCCGCGATCGGGATGGCCGCGACGTTGTAGGCGAACGCCCAGAAGAGGTTCGTCTTGATCGTGCCGAGTGTCTTGCGCGACAGCCGGATGGCATCGACGGCACCGCGGAGGTCGCCGCGGACCAGCGTGATGTCGGATGCCTCGATGGCGACGTCGGTGCCGGTGCCCACGGCGAGGCCCAGGTCGGCCTGGGCGAGGGCGGGGGCGTCGTTGACGCCGTCGCCGACCATCGCGACGATCTTGCCGTCCTTCTGGAGACCCGCGACCACGTCCACCTTGTCCTTCGGCAGGACCTCGGCGATCACCTCGGTGATCCCGACCTCGGCCGCGATCTGCTGCGCGACGGCCGTGTTGTCCCCCGTCAGGAGCACCGGGGTCAGGCCGATCTCCCTCAGCTGGGCGATCGCCTCGGCACTGGTCGGCTTCACCGTGTCGGCGACGACGAGGACGCCGCGTGCCGCCCCGTCCCAGCCGACGGCGACGACGGTCTTGCCCTCCTCCTCGGCGCGGGCCTTGGCGGCCGCCACGTCGGGAGAGAGCTTCTGCGACCAGTCGGCCAGAAGCGACTCACGACCGACGACCACCGCGGTCCCGTCCACGATGCCCTGCACTCCCTTGCCCTCGACGTTCGCGAAGTCCTCGGGCGTCGGGAGGGTGCCGACCTCCTGCGTCGCTCCCTTGGCGATCGCCTGCGCGATGGGGTGCTCGGAGGCATCCTCCAGCGCCCCTGCGAAACGGAGCAGCTCGGCGCGGTCGACGCCCGGCTCGGTGATCACGTCGACCAGGGTCATCTTGCCCGTGGTGACGGTGCCGGTCTTGTCCAGCACGATGGTGTCGACCTTGCGGGTCGATTCGAGCACCTCGGGCCCCTTGATGAGGACGCCCATCTGTGCGCCGCGTCCCGTGCCGACCAGCAGGGCGGTCGGCGTGGCGAGCCCCAGGGCGCAGGGGCATGCGATGACGAGCACCGCGACGGCGGCGGTGAACGCCGCCGAGGCAGGGAACCCGGCTCCCAGCCACGCACCGAGGGTACCGACCGCGATCGCGATCACGATCGGCACGAACACGCCGGAGATCCTGTCGGCCAGTCGCTGCACGTCGGCCTTGCCGGTCTGCGCGTCCTCGACGAGCTTCGCCATCTGCGCGAGCTGGGTATCGCTGCCGATACGGGTGGCACGGACGACCAGCCGGCCGCCGGCGTTGACCGTGGCGCCGGTCACCGGGTCGCCGATCCCGACCTCGACCGGGACGGATTCGCCGGTCAGCATCGAGGCGTCGACCGCGGAGGTCCCGGTGACCACGACGCCATCCGTGGCGATCTTCTCGCCGGGACGCACGACGAACTCGTCGCCGACCCGCAGGTCATCGATCGCGATCTTCACTTCGGCACCGTCCCGCAGAACCGAGACCTCCTTGGCACCGAGCTCGAGGAGGGCCCGGAGAGCCGCTCCGGCCTGCCGCTTGGACCGCTTCTCGAAGTAGCGGCCGGCGAGGATGAACATCGTCACGCCCGCGGCGGCCTCGAGGTAGATGTTCGCCGCACCGTCGGACCGGGCGATGGTGAACTCGAACGCGTGTGTCATGCCCGGCGTGCCGGCGGTGCCGAAGAACAGCGCGTAGAGCGACCACAGGAATCCGGCGGACGTCCCCATCGAGATGAGCGTGTCCATCGTCGCGGTGCCGTGCTTCAGATTCGCCCACGCCGCCCGGTGGAACGGCCACGCCGCCCACACGATCACCGGCGCGGCCAGCGTGAGGGACGCCCACTGCCAGTACGTGAACTGGAACGCGGGAACCATCGCCATGGCGATCACGGGGACGGTCAGCACGATCGAGCCGATCAGGCGTTGCCGCAGCGATGTCAGCTCGGGATCGGCCTCGTCCGCGTCGGCCGAGACGTGTTCGCCCTTCGTCTGCTTCGGCTTCGGCAGCGCCGCCGCGTACCCGGTCTTCTCCACCTCCGCGATCAGCAGGGCCGGGTCGTACCCCTCCGGCACGGAGACCCTCGCCTTCTCGGTTGCGTAGTTCACGGTCGCCGACACGCCGTCGAGTTTGTTCAGCTTTCTCTCGATGCGGTTCGCGCACGACGCACACGTCATCCCACCGATCTCCAGCTCGATGTCCGGGCCGCCCGTTGGTGGTGCTGATGTGCTCATCCTCTTCCTCTTCCTTCCCTCTCCGCTCTGGTGACGGCCGAACCGGGGTTGCGGCCGTCGAACGACGTGTGGATGCCGTGTTCTCTCAGTGCTCCGCGTCGAGTACGAACTCGGCGGTGTGGACAGTGCCATCGACCTTGAAGTCGAGATACAGCAGGTAGCGGCCGGCCGTCGGGGCCTCCGCGGCGAACGCGATGTCGGGGCCGGCGGTGTCGCCGGGGTGCGGATCGTCGCCCTCCGCGTGGACATGGAGATACGCCAGGTCGCCCTCGCGCAACGCGACCAGGTGGCCGAATGCGCCGAGGTACGGCTCGATGGCCGTGACCGGCGTGCCGTCACGCGAGATCGAGATCGTCAGCTCGCTCGACGATCCCACCCGGAGATGCCCGTCCAGGGAGACCGTGAAGCCATCGACCTCGTCCGACGTCCGCACTGCCGTCGTGACCGGACTGACATCGCCCGCGACGTCGACCGTGCGGGTGAGCGTGACACCGGATGCCCCCTCACCCACCGGCGTGAAGTCCGTGTAGACGCGGTACGTCCCCGCCGCATCCCAGCTCCATGGCATCGACCAGGTGCCCGTGCTCGTGTCGAGCACCGGGTGCACGTGACGGAACCGGGAACCGTCGGAACGGACCACGATCAGATGGAGATCCTTCTCGTGGGCGGTCGTGAACTCCGTCACCGGCTTCCCCATGGGGCCGAGGATCCTGAAGCTGAGGGTGCCCTTGGCGCCGACGGTCCGCGGCGCCTCAACGGGCGAGAGCACGAAACCGTCGGCGTCGAGGGAGACGCCGTTCACCGCATGGCCCACCGTCTGCTGCTCGTCGCCGCCGTGTCCTTCGTCATGTGCGCCCGCGCCGGCTCCCTCTTTCCACTCGGAGACGTAGCTGTCGGGGACGACGGCACCGGCGAGCGCGAAGGCACCGCCGAACGCCACCACAAGCCCCGCCCCGTAGATCGCGAGTCGTGCTCCGGCTTTCATCAGACGCGTACCGCCGAGTAGCCGGCCTCCTCGACCGCCGCAAGGATCGCCGTGTCGTCGATCTCGCTCTCGGACGTCACGATGAGCTTGCCCGTCTGCGCGCTGACCTGGACGTCCTGGACGCCGGCGATCTCACCGACCTCCTCACGGACCGACATCTCGCAGTGTCCGCAGGTCATGCCCGTCACCTGGTACTCGCTCGCCGTCATCACGATCCTCCTCTTGGTACTCCTACCGGGTATGTGTACGGCGCACCATATACCCCCATCGGGTACTGCGCAAGGGATCGGGCTCGATCGCCGGATACGACCGACATCGGAGAGATGAACGACGCACGCGGCGGCGTTCGGCCTCGCGACGCGTAGCGAGGAACGGGACTGAGGTGCCAGGCACCCGAGTCCCGTTCAGTAACCCGCGAAACGCCGAAACGGCCGCAAATTCGAAGCTTCTGCCCGCTGATCGCCCTCGCCAACGGGACCGTGGTGCCTGGCACCTGAGTCCCGTTGGCAGGCCCCTGATCAGGTCCTGCGGCCGCTCGTGCCGGCGCTACGAACGGGAGACGCTCGACCGACCGCGGCCCATCCCCAGTCGGGAGCGAAGCAGGGCGGCCGGTGCCGAGCACCGACCACCCCCCCGATCACGCCACGTCGCTGCGCGGCTATGTCACCTACGGAAGCTGGAAGCCGGCCGCCTCGAGTGCGCTCCGACCGTCCTCTCCGGTCACCTCGTCGATGAAGTCCTGCGCCGCCTCCTTGTTCTTCGAAGCCGACACGACCGCGATCTTGTAGTCCTGACGCGGCTGAGCAGCATCCGGGATCTCGATGACCGTGACCTTGTCCTCCACCGCGGCCACATCCGTCCAGTAGACGAATCCGGCCTGGGCGTCACCCTGGGCGACCTTGCCCGTCACCCCGGCCACATCCGCCTCGTTGGAGACGATGTTGTCGAGAGCCGCATTCAGCTTGAGACGGTCCAGGACCGTCCGGGCGTAGCTTCCGGCGGGGACCGCCTCACCCGCGACGACCAGCTTGACACCGGACCGGGCGACGTCGGCGACCTTCTCGATGTTCGCGGGATTGTCCTTGGGGACGATCAGCACGAGCCGGTTGGAGGCGAACACGACGGGCTCGTCCACCAGCCCGTCCGCGTGGAGCTCATCGGGGTACTTCGCGTTGGCCGCTGCGAACACGTCGGCCGGCGCGCCCTGACGGATCTGCTCGGCGAGCGTGTTCGATCCGCCGAAGTTGTAGGTGGGCGCGGAATCGATCTCCGGGAAGACCTTCTGGAGGGATCTCGCCGCGTACACGTTGATGGGCTCGCCATCGGAGGAGTCCCCACCGCCGCACGCCGCGAACGCCACTCCCATGGCGATCGTCGCGATCAGCACGATGGACAAACGTCTCCAAGTCTTCCTGAGCATCTCGAAACCCCCTGTTGATTTGTACCTATGCATCACATAGGCGATATTCTACGGGTCGGATTGGAGATATTCGATCCGAGCCCACGACGAACGACACCGCAGGGGAGGCGCAATGACATCGAAGAAACGCGACGAGGAGTACTACGCCGTCGGCGAGGCGGCGCGGGCACTGGGAATCAGCCTGGACACCCTCCGGCGCTGGGACCGGCAGGGGCGCATCACCACCGAGAGGGACTCCGCCAACCGGCGCATCGTCGCCGCGTCGGAGATCGAACGTCTTCGCTCGGATCGCGCCGACACGTTCAGCGCACGCAACCGCCTGCCCGGCATCGTGAGCTCCGTCGAGATGGACGGGCTCCTCGCGCGGGTGGAGATCCGGGTCACCGAGCCCACGCGCATCGTCGCCATCATCACGCGCGAGGCACTCGAGGCTCTCGATCTGCGGGCCGGGTCACCGGCGACCGGCGTCATCAAGTCGACATCCGTGATGGTCGAGGCGTCGTGACCTCACGCGCACGTCGCATCCGCCGGCTTGCGTTCACCACCGTCCTCGTGACCGCGACGACGGCCATGATCCTCTTCCTCTTCCTCCCGATCATGGCCCTCTTCCTGCGGGTGCCCCCGATGGACCTGGTCCGGGCGCTCGGCGAGCCGGTGGCGCGGGACGCGATGATCGTCACTCTGCAGTCCACCCTGATCGCGCAGGTCATCATCGTCGTGGTCGGGACCCCGGCGGCGTACCTCATCGCCACGCGACGATTCCCGGGCCGGACATTCATCGTCACTCTGACGGAACTGCCCCTCGTCCTTCCCCCGGCGGTCGCCGGCCTGGCGCTCCTGGCCGTCTTCGGTCGCCTCGGTCTCCTCGGCGGGACGCTCGAGACACTCGGCATCCAGATCCCGTTCACGCAGGTCGCCGTCGTGATGGCGATCACGTTCGTGGCGAGCCCCTTCTACCTGCGGCAGGCGATCGCGGCCTTCGGAGAGGTCGACACGCGCCTCCTCGACGCCGCACGCACCCTCGGCGCCGGCCCCGGGCGCGTGTTCGTGCAGCTCGCGCTGCCGCTCGCAGGCCGGGGACTCGCCGCCGGCGCGGCCCTGGCTTTCGGCCGCGGCGTCGGTGAGTTCGGCGCGACGATCATGTTCGCCGGAAGCATGCAGGGGGTCACGCAGACCCTCTCCCTGGCCATCTACTCCCAGTTCGACGTCAACTTCGACGTCGCACTCGCCCTCGGCGCCGTCATGGTGGCGATCAGCGCCGCAATCCTCCTCACCGCGAAGTTCCTTCCTCAATGGCTTCCCTCCTCCTCGACATCACACTCCCCCGCCGTCGGTTCACCGTCGGTCTGAGCCTCACGATGGGCCGCGAGACGCTCGCGCTTGTGGGCCCGTCCGGCTCCGGCAAGACGAGCGTCCTCCGCGCGCTCTCCGGGCTGGAGCGTCCGCAGACCGGCCGCGTCGTCCTCGACGGACGGACGCTCTTCGACGCGGACTCCGGCGTGGACGTCCCCGTCGAAGACCGCCACATCGGCTTCGTCTTCCAGGACTACGCGCTCTTCCCCCACATGAGCGTCATCCGCAACGTGCGGTTCGGCGGGCGCAACCGTGCGGAGGAGATGCTCGATCGTTTCGGCATCGCCCACCTTGCGGAGGCGCATCCCGCCGAGCTCTCCGGAGGCGAACGCCAACGGGTCGCGCTCGCACGCGCCCTTGCCGGGGAGCCCGACATGCTCGTCCTCGACGAGCCGCTCGCCGCACTGGACGCCCATACCCGGTCCACGATCCGCCGCGAACTGCGCGGGATGCTCGACAAACTGGGCCTGCCCGTGATCATCGTCACCCACGACATCGACGACGCCCGCGGACTCGCCGATCGCGTCGGGGTGCTGGAGTCGGGCGGCATCAGCCGGATCGGAACGGTGGAGGACGTCCTGACCGACCCCCGTGACCCGTTCATCGCCATGATGATCGGCGCGAACGTGATCCCCGGCACGGCGGCGGCCGGCGACGATGGACTGACCCTCGTGACGCTGGGCGACGGCACGACGCTCCTGTCACGCGACGCGGAGACGGGGCCGGTCGACGTGATCATCCATCCCAACGAGATCACGCTCGCCAACCGTGACTCCGCCCGGGCAGGCTGGACACGGGTGGACGGCCACGTCCATTCGCTCACGCGGACCGGGGCGCGGGTCCACCTCCGGATCGGCCTTCTCTCCGCCGACGTGGACGCCACGACGGCGGACGGCATCCGGGTCGATCAGCCGGCCACCGTCGCCGTCGACGCATGCACCGTCCGCCTGGCACCACGCACTGCGGATACTCCGGCGACCCCACCCGGTCTCTGATCGGTTGCGTCCTCGTGAGCGGTCACGATCGGATGAGCCGTACCGCGACCGTGTCGGCGTCCCGCATCTCCGGCCGGTCCTCGGGGACGAGCGCCAGTCCGTCGACCTTCACGAGCGACGAGTGGGCGTCCGATCTCTGATGCGGGGAGGTCGGCGTGGCCACCAGCTGCCCGTCCTCAGATCGCAGTGACACGCGGACGGCCATGACCGCACCGGTCCGCTTCGCGATGGTCGGCCCCTCGTAGCGGGCGGTCAGCGTCAGCGCGTCACCGGAGCCTCCCGCCCGGATCGCGATCGCCGGCGCGGCGAAGAGCTGGAAGGTCACGTACGTGGAGACGGGGTTGCCCGGCAGTCCGAACACCGGGACGGCCGCGTCCCCCGGGCCCGTACCGAACCACGTGGGGTGGCCCGGACGAAGCGCGACCTGCCAGAAGTGCTCCCGCACACCGAGCTCCGCCAGTGCCGGGCGCACATGATCGTGGGCGCCCATCGACACCCCGCCCGAGATGAGAAGAACATCGCACTCCGCGAGCGCCGCGGACAGCGCGGCAACTGTGGCGGCGCGAGTGTCCTCGATACCCGTGACGATGTGGACCACCTCGGCGCCGTTCGCCGCGGCCAGCGCCGCCAGCATGGCGCTGTTGGACTCCATGATCCTCCCGGGCGCGAGGTCCTCCACCCGTGACACGAGTTCGGATCCCGTGGAGACGACGGCCACCCGCGGCCGAGCTCGGACCGGCACCTCCCGCGCTCCGACGGCGGCCAGCATGGCCCGTTCGCCACTGCGGACGAGGGTGCCGGACCGAAGCACGATGTCCGATTCGCGGATGTCGTCACCCGCGCGGCGCACATCGTGCCCCGGAGTGACCGCGCGACGGACCTCCACCGCCGATCCGCCCCCTCCGCCGTCGGTGTCCTCCACCCGGACGACGGCATCGGCACCGGCCGGCATCACCGCTCCGGTCGAAACGCGGACAGCTGCACCCGGCGGCACGGCGCCGGCGTGCGGATGGCCCGCCCGCGACTCGCCCGCCAGACGGAGCGCGACCGGATGGTCGGTGCTCGCCATCGCGGTGTCCTCGGCGTGGACGGCGAACCCGTCCATGGCCGAGTTGTCGAACGCGGGAATGGAGTGTGGGCTGCAGACGTCCACGGCCAGCACGCGCCCGCGGACATCGTCCACACCCACTCCGTCCACCCGCTCCACCGGGGTCACCACGTTCCGGACGAGGGTCACCGCGTCCGCGAGCGAGATCGCCATTCAGTCGTGCGAGAGGTTCGGATCCAGGAGCAGCGCCATCGCGTGTTCCAGGGTGTCGACCAGGGGTTCGCCGGATTCCGCGATCGCCCGGGGGTTACCCGGGAAGTTGATGATGAGCACCCGTCCGCGAAGACCCGCCACCCCGCGGGACATCATCCAGTACTTCGTGTGGGGCTTGGAGGCGAGGCGCATCGCCTCGGCGAGGCCGGGGGCCTCACGGTCGATGACCGCGCGGGTGGCCTCGGGCGTGACGTCGCTGACCGCGAGGCCCGTCCCACCGGACGTGAGGATCAGGTCGACCGATCCCGAGTCGGCGAGCGACGTGAGGCGTTCGGCGATCGCCGAACGGTCGTCGGGAACGATCTCGCGACTCTCCACGGTGCCCTCGAGGGCGGCGACGAACTCGGCGAGGGCCGGTCCGGACCGATCCTCACGCTCCCCGGTCAGTCGTGATGTCGACACCGTCATGATCGCCACGCGCAGGCTCATCGGATCTCTTCTCCGTCTCGTTTCCAGTCATGTCGTCCCCCGGACTTGGCCAGGAGCTCGATCCGTTCGATGACGACGCCGCGTTCGACGCCCTTCACCATGTCGTAGACCGTGAGCGCGGCCGTGCTCACCGCGCACATCGCCTCCATCTCGACCCCGGTGCGGGCGTGGGTGGCCACGGTGGCCGTGACGGTCACATGGTCGTCCGACACCGCGATGTCGATGTCGACGACGTCGAGCGGAAGAGGATGGGCGAGGGGGATCAGGGCCCCCGTCTGCTTGGCGGCCATGACGCCGGCCAGCCGGGCGACCGTGAGCACATCCCCCTTGGGGAGGTCCGCTGCGGCGATCCGCGCCGCCGTCGTCGGACTGACACGAACGACGGCGCGCGCCGTCGCCTCGCGTCGGGTGATCGCCTTGGCACCCACGTCCACCATGCGGGCCGTGCCGTCGGCGTCGACGTGCGTCAGCGCCTCCGCCGGACCATTCGGGTCGGCACCGCTGAACGTCCTCTTCTCCACGGCTGAATGGCCCCGATCCGGTCGAAATGCGCCCCTCTCGCGGGCATTAATACTACATGGCGTTGGTACAATTCCCGGTGTGAACGTGACCGTCCGATTCTTCGCCGGGCTGGTCGACACCGTCGGCCGTCGACACCTCACGCTCACCCTCGCGAGCGGCGCGACCGTCGCCGATCTGCTGACCGCGATCGAGCGCGACGTCACACCCGCGCACGACCTCCGGCGGATGAGGGTCGCGACCGCCGTCAACCGCGAGTACCGCCCGTCGAGCCACCTTTTGCGTGAGGGCGACGAGATCGCCCTGATCCCGCCGGTCAGCGGCGGCGCCCCCGACGGGCGGGTGGACGGGCGCATCACCGATGAGCCGCTGTCCCTGGATCGCGTGGTCGCGCTCGTCCGCGATCCCGGCGCCGGTGCGATCGTCACCTTCTCCGGGGTCACGCGCGAGGTTCCGCGTCTGGAGTACGAGGCGTACGCCGAGATGGCCGTGCCGCTACTCACCCAGATCCTGGATGAGATCGCGCAGGAACACGAGGTCATCGCGCTTGCCGCGGAGCACCGGATCGGAACCGTCCTCCTGGGCGAGCCGTCCGTGGTCATCGCCGCGAGCTCCGCCCATCGGGCGGAGGCGTTCGCCGCGGCCCGGGCGGCCATCGACCGCATCAAGGAGCGCCTTCCCGTCTGGAAGGTCGAGATCGACGCCGACGGCGAAGCCGTGCGGGTGCCCGGGACCCCTGTCGAGGTCCCCGATGACTGACGGGCCGGTGATGCACGACCGTCTCGGTCGCGTCGTGGACGACCTGCGCGTGTCCGTCACGGACCTCTGCAACCTTCGCTGCCAGTACTGCATGCCCGCCGAGGGGGTGGCCTGGCTCCCCCGGGAGGAGATCCTGTCCTTCGAGGAGATCACGCGACTCGTCGGCGTGTTCGTCCATCTCGGCGTGGATTCCGTGCGCCTGACCGGCGGCGAGCCGCTCGTGCGCCGCGGATTCCCGAACCTCGCGCGCTCCATCGGCGGGGTCCCCGGCATCGAGGACCTCTCGGTCACCACCAACGGCCTCCTCCTCGAGCGCGATGCGGAGGGTCTGGCCGACGCCGGGATCCATCGGTTCAACGTCAGCCTCGACGCCATCGACCCGGAACGCTACGAGCAGGTGACCCGGCGCCGGGGCGTCGACCGCGTCCTCGCCGGACTGCGCCTCCTCCTCGGACTGCCCGGGGTGCGCCGCGTCAAGGTGAACGCCGTCTCCATCCGCGGGATCACCGATCACGAGGTGCCCGCGCTCGTCGCCCTGGCGCAGGAGTTCGACATCGAGGTGCGCTTCATCGAGCAGATGCCGCTCGGAGCCGGGGCGGTCTGGGCCCGAGATCGCATGCTCAGCGGTACCGAGGTGCGGGAGATGGTCGAGGCCGTCCATCCCCTCACCCCGCGGGGCCGTGAGCCCCACGCGACGGCGACCGTCTTCGATCTCACGTCGGCACCGGGGAGGATCGCCTTCATCAACCCGGTCTCGCAGCCGTTCTGTGAGGACTGCAACCGCATCCGCCTCACCGCGGACGGCCATCTGCGGACCTGCCTGTTCGGCCACCGCGAGACGGATCTGCGCGGACCGATGCGCGCGGGCGCGTCCGACGCGGAGATCGGCGCGATCATCCGCGACGCCGTCTGGGACAAGGAGCGCGGGCACCTCATGGACTCGGCCGCGTTCCGGTCGCCAGAGCGCACCATGTCGCAGATCGGCGGGTAGGCGTCCGTGCCGGCCCGCGTCAGGATCGGCGTCGTTCTCGCCGGTGGCGACGGCCGGCGCCTCGGCGGTGACAAGCCGCATGCGACGATCGCCGGACGGACGCTCATCGACCGGGCGGTCGACATCGTGATCGCCGCCGGACTCGACCCCGTCATCTGCGCCAAGCCCGGTTTCCGCCCCGGCGGCGACCATCTCGTCACCACCCTGGTCGAGCCGCCGACCCCGGTCCACCCCCTCACGGGCATCGCCCATGCCCTGCACACCCTCGGCGAGGCCGTCGTCACGATGCCGTGCGACACGCCGTTCCTCGATCCCGGACTGCTCGTGGCACTGGCCGCCCACGACGGGGACACCGCGGTCATCGTGGCGGACGGTGTGCTCCAGCCGCTGATCGGACGCCACGCGCCGTCGTCCGCCGCGCACCTGCAGGCGGCCGCGGAGGCGGGTCTCGCGGTGCGCACCGCCCTGGCCGATCTGGCTCCCGCCATGCTCGACGCCGACCGGATCCGCGAGGGCGCGTCGGACACCTGTGCGGACGTGGACACGCCCCTCGACCTCCGCCACGCGCGGGAGCGTCACCGCACCGGTTCATGAGAGTTCGTCTCATGGTGATTCACGATCGCGGCCACCGCCCGGAGCTCTCGACGACGACGCCTGCAATCGTTCGGCACCGTGGATCGACGGGCTCGCCGCCGAACGCACGCGCCGCGCCGGACGCCGATGCGTCGTAACATGGCCCGTCGATGGACACGGTTCGCACCCATTCCGACCTCGCGATGATCCGCGACCTCGTCGCCCAGGGCCCGTCGGCCGCACTGGGCGACTTCTTCACCGCGCCGTATCTCACCCGCGCGCTCCTGATCGTCCTGCTCCTCGCGATCCCCGCCGGGATCCTGGGGGTGTGGATCATCCTCCGCCGCATGGCGTTCTTCACCCACGTGGTCGGACAGTCCACCTTCCCCGCCCTCGTGCTCGCGACCATCGTCGGGTGGAGTCTTCTCGCGACCTCGATCGTCGCCGCCGCCGCGGTCGCGGTCGTCCTGGGTCTCATCGCCGGCGGCCGGCGACTGGAGGAGAGCGCGCACGTCGCCCTCGCTCTCGCCGGGGCGCTCGCCCTCGGTGCGTTCCTCGTGAGCGACGTCGCCGATCCCGGTGTCAGCGTCAACGGCCTCCTCTTCGGCAGCCTCCTCAGCACCACCCGGGAGGACGTGTGGGCCGCCGGCATCCTGGCCGCCGTGACCCTCGTCGCCGCGGTGGTGACCCGCCGGACGATGACCGTCGCGACGTTCGATCCGATGCTGGCCCGTACGGAGGGTTCGCGCCGCACCCGCCTCACCGAGATCCTCGTGCTCGTCCTGCTCGCGACGACCGTCGCCGTATCGGTCCGCATGGTCGGCACGCTGCTCGTCGGCGGGCTTTTCCTCATCCCGGCCGCCACGGCGCGTCTCCTCACGTCCCGCATCGCCACGCTCATGCCGGTGGCGGTGCTCCTGGCGGCCGCCACGGGTACCGTCGGCCTCGTCGTCGCCGATGCCACCGCATGGCCGCCGGGCGCGACCATCGCCGTCACGTCGGCGGCGACGTTCATCGTCGTCATGGCACTCGCGACCGCCGCGCGACATGTGCGGCCATTGGCGAGACTCTTTCCCACTTGACAATCATTCTCATCAAGGGCACACTGCCCGCATGAGAATGAGTCCTATGCGCGCCCTCGTCGGCGCAATCGCCGCCACCGCCGTCGTCCTCGCCGCCACAGGCTGCGGATCGTCCTCGGAGACATCCTCCGGCGACGGCCCCACCGTCGTGGCCACCACCACCCAGATCGCGGACTTCGCACGCAACGTGGTCGGAGACAACGGCCGGGTCGTGCAGCTCCTTCCGGCCAACGCCGACGCCCACGACTTCGAGCCGACGTCCGACGACCTGAAGGCAGTGGCAGAGGCCGACGTGATCCTCGCGAACGGCCTCCACCTGGACGACTGGGTCGAGAAGCTGCGCGAGAGCTCCGGCACCTCGGCGTCCGTCGTCGTCACCACCAAGGGCATCACGGCCCGCGGGGCGGACGAGGACGAGCACGGCCACGAGGAGGGCGACGCCCACGAGGCCACCGAGACCGGCGAGGATCACGATCACGGTGATCACGCGGAGGACCCGCACGCATGGATGGATCCGGACAACGCCCGGATCATGGTCACCAACATCGCCGATGCGATGGCCACGGCCGCCCCGGAGCACGCCGATGCGTATCGCGCCAACGCCGCCGCGTACGAGAAGAAGCTCACCGAGCTCACGACGAAGCTGGACGACATGATCGCGACGGTCCCCGCGAACGAGCGGCGGATCGTGACCGACCACGACGCGTTCGGCTACCTCACGGACCGCTTCGGGATCACGACCGTCGGAACGATCCTCCCCTCCCTCAGCACCTCCGCCGAGCCGAGCGCCCAGGATCTCGCGCGCCTCGCAGATGAGCTCAAGAAGGCCGGCGTCCGCGTAGTGTTCCCCGAGGCGGCCATCAGCCCCAAGCTGTCCGAGGCGCTCGCGAAGGAAGCCGGCGTTCGTGTCGGTCCGGTGCTGTACGCCGATTCGCTGGGCCCGGAGGGAAGCGGCGCGGAGACCTACATCGAGATGATGACGACCAACATGACGGCTCTCGTGGAGGGCATGCGCGGGTGAGCGAAGCGGCCGTGACGCTCACGGACGTCTCGGTGCACTTCGGTGCCCGGACGGCGCTCCGCGACGTCACGACCACGCTGGACCACGGCTCGGTCGTCGGTGTGCTCGGCCCGAACGGTGCCGGCAAGTCCACGCTCTTCTCGGCCATCCTCGGGCTCATCCCGCACGACGGCACGATCCGGGCGGACGGGCCGATCTCCTTCGTCCCCCAGGGCGAGCACTATCAGCGCGACTTCCCCGCCACTCCGCTCGACGTGGCCCTCATGGGCCGCTACGGCGCGCGGAAATGGTGGCAGCGCCTCTCCACGGAGGATCGCGATCGCGCACGGGCCGCCCTGACCCGGATGGGAATGGACGAGCACGCCGCCTGCCGCTTCGGTGAACTTTCCGGCGGACAGCGCCAGCGCACGATCATCGCGCGGGCCCTCGCCCAGGACCGCGGGACGATCCTGCTGGACGAGCCCTTCACGGGCGTCGATCCCACGAGCACGCGCGTCATCGAGGAGGCCCTCACCGCGATGGCGGCCGACGGACGCTGCGTCGTCATCTCGACCCACGACATCCCGGGTGCCGCGCGACTGTGCGACCGGGTGATCCTCCTCAACGAGACCATCCGCGCCGACGGACCCCCCGCCGACGTCATCGCTCCGGACCCGCTGCGACGGACGTACGGACCGGCGATGGTCGCCCTCGGCGGGCCGGGATCGCCGGTCACCATGATCGACGCCGGCGGCCACGTGTGCGAGCACGACGCCGAGATCGACCACGTGGCGGAGCACATCCACGCCGAGCACCACGGCGCCACCGAGCCCCGGTGATCGACTGGCTCGCCGAGCCGTGGGACACCGGCATCGTCGCCCGGGCGGGGCTGGCGCTCCTCATCGCCGGGATCCTGGGCGGAGCCGTCGGCGTCGTGGTCCTCCTGCGCGGACTGGCGTTCACCACCGACGCCTACGCCCACACCGTGTTCCCGGGCGTCGTGCTGGCAGCCGCCGCAGGCACGTCGCTGATGGTGGGCGGGCTCGTCGCCGCCATCGTCGCGGGCCTCGGCATCGCCGTGCTCGCACGTCACTCGACCACATCGCACGAGACGGCGATCGCCGTCGTCTACACCGGCCTGTTCGCGGTCGGTGCGATCCTCTTCGCGGAGCTCGGGCCGTTCGACCGGAGCGTCGGGTCGATCCTGTTCGGATCGGTGCTCGGCACGTCCTCGCGGGACCTCATCGTACTGTCGGTGTGCGCCGTGCTCTGCCTCGCCGTGCTCACCGCCATCCGGCGCCCTCTCATCACCACGACCTTCGACCCCGTCCTCGCGGGAGCGGAGGGCACGCGGCGCACGACGATCGACGCGATCGTCCTCGTCGTCCTGGCGGTCGTCGTTGTCATCCTCACCCAGGCGATCGGGAACATGCTCGTGATCGCCCTCCTGGTGGCACCGGCCCTCACGGCCCGCATCCTCACCCGTCGCCTCTTCTCATGCGTCGCCGCGGCGATGGGGATCGGCGCCCTCACCGCCCTGGCCGGGCTGTACCTCTCCTACTACGCGGGGATCGCGACCGGGCCCAGCGTCGTCTTCGTGGCGATCGGCCTCGCCGTCCTGGCCTGGGCCGTGGCCCGTGCCGCACGCGCCATGCAACGGCCGACGCCATCACCGGCTCCAGTCTCACCGTCGACTTGAGGGTTATAAAACGTCGGACGAGTGGTCACGACCACGCGATGGGACACGGGAGTGAGGGTCAGGCCGTCTGGCAGGAGCGGCAGAGACCGTGGAAGGTCACGGCGTGGCCGGTCACCTCGAAGCCGTGCTCTTCGGCGATCGCATCGTGGCTGTACTCAAGGTCGCAGTCGCCCAGCTCGATGACCGATCGGCACCGGTCGCAGACGAGGTGGTGGTGATGGTGGCCGCTGCAGAGCCGGTAGGTGGCCTCGCCGGCGAACTGGCCGATCTCGTCGACGACCCCGGCGTCCACGAAGCGAAGAAGCGTCCGGTACACGGTGGACAGGCCGAGGTCCGGCCAGTCGTCCTGCGCGGCCTGGTGGACCTCCTGCGCGGACATCGCCCGTCCCCCGTCCATGGCCTCGAGCACCGCCACCCGCTGCGGCGTGACCCGCAACCCGTGCGTCCGGAGATCCGCGCGCGCATCCATGGACCGATGATAGCCAGGGCGACCCGCGTCTCCCATTACGATGCCGGGACCATGAAGGAGCGCCTGTGACCATCGGATGCCACCCGCACCCGCCCCGACCCACGCCCGCCACACCCGGAGATGACGCATGAGGCCGGAACTCTTCAGCATCGGCCCGTTCACGCTCTACAGCTTCGGCCTGATGGTGGCGCTCGCCCTCATCATCCCGGCGTGGCTCGCGACGAAGGACCTGAAGGAGCGCGGCTACGACCCGGGCATCGGCTGGGAGATCGTCCTCGGCGCCGGTATCGGTGGCTTCATCGGGGCGCGGATCGACTATCTGATCCAGAACGACTTCGAGGGCGGTCTCTTCTCCGCGACGGGGCTCGTCTGGTACGGCGGCGTCATCGGCGGGGCGATCGGCGTGATCGCCGTCGCCCTCTGGCGGAAGGTCCCCGTGGGGGTGGTCGCCAACGTGGCCGCGCCGGGGCTCGCGCTCGGCTACGCGATCGGCCGCATCGGCTGCCAGCTGTCCGGCGACGGCGACTACGGGCGGCCGACCTCGCTCCCGTGGGGGATGTCCTATCCCGACGGGACGGTGCCCACCACCGACATCGTCCATCCCACCCCGGTCTACGAGACCATCGCGATGTTCATCGTGTTCGTCGTGCTCTGGAGGCTCCGCCACCGCCTGTCCGCGCCATGGCAGCTGTTCGGCCTGTGGTGCGTCCTCCAGTCCGTCGAACGCTTCCTGGTCGAGTTCCTCCGGCTCAACGACCCGGTCGCCCTGGGCCTCACGCTCCCGCAGTGGGTCTCGATCGCCATCGCGGCGGTCGGCGTCGCCATCCTCTGGGTCACGCGGAACGGCACGGCCCCCACCAAGGCAGTGGCCGCGATCTGGGCAGCCCTCGTCATCGGCGCCGCACCCGCGATGCTCGTGGACCGCCACGACCACGCACACGCGGACGCCGCCACCGCGGCGACGACACTCACAGCGGACGCGCCGATCGTCATCTCACCGTGGACACGGAGCGCAGATCACGTGATGGCGGCCTCCTCCACGGACTCCGGCAGCCGGCTCGGTCCGCCGCTCACGACCTGACCCACGAGCGGCCCTCCGCCCGACGATCCGCGCCGGGCGGGCCCACCCGCGACACATGATCCCGTTCGTCAGGTACCCGGCGGCGTCCCGGTCAGCGTGTCGGCGTCGCGAACCAGCGGACGACGACGCCCGCGGTCCGGCCGCGCACGCCGATCTGCGCCGCCGCCACCCGGCAGCCGACCGGGTCGAACGAGGCCGCATGGACCCGCCGCAGCTGCGCGCCACCACGAAGTGAGATCTGGCCAGCCGGCGCGAAACGCCGGTCCGGACGCCCCGCGCGCGTGCGCACCTGGATGAGGGAGGTGTCGGCGATCCACAGACCTCCGTTGCACGTCGCACCCAGACCCGAGGTCTGATCGAGCGGGTTCAGACGCAGCTGATTGAGGGCGTGCAGACGCAGCCAGCCGTGATTGATGACGCTCCCATAGCGGGATCCGCGCGCCGTGCGCTTCCACACGACCGTCTTCGAGTCGAGCGCCGGGACCCCGGCCACGTAGATGTTCTCGAACGCCGGCTCGATGCTGAGCGCCTGCCCGTACCATCCTGTTGAGACGCCGCGAACGGGGCGAATGGGACCGTACGATTCGACACCACCGCGTCCGAACGTGCTGTCGAGCGCACCGGACGGGTCGAGGCGCGTGAGGAAACCTGTGCCCGCCACGGGCGGCGGCTCCTGTGCAACGGAGACGGTCCCCGCGATGACGACGCCCCCTGAGGGCCCGACGGCGACGCGACCGGAAGAGAAGCGCGGAGCCGTCTCCGCGACCCCCAGGCGGCGGGCGATGCCATCTCGCGGAGGCGCGATCAGCGTCGTCCCCCGCACGCCGTACGAGGGATCGAGGGCGCCGGTCCTCGCGAGACGCGTGACGGCGATGAGGTCCGACGGCACGCCCGAGAGCAACCCGGAGCCCACGGCCCACGTCCGCCCCGGCGGGTCGACCGCGACCGTACTCGCGTGAACGTTGAAGATCGTGGACCCGGCACTTCCGTAAGCCGTGTCGATGCGCCCGGTCCCGAGTACCCGTGTCACCCGTGAGACACCGGCCGTGTCTGTCGGATGAGTGAGGACGATCCATCCCCCGCGCCGGTCGCTCACCACGTCCAGCACCACAGACGGACCGAGCCCGAGCGTCCCGGCTCCGGTCCGGACCGCACCCGTCGAACGGTCGCGACGGAACGTCGCGACGGCGAACCGCGCGCCGCCGGCGCGATGGGTGTCCATGACGACGATTCCCCGATCCGCACGCACATCGAAGGCAGCGATCCGCAGCGTCTCTCCATTCGCGGCGACGGGCACCCACGACGATCCGTCACGCGCAACCGCGGCGCCGGCCATCGGAGAGGAGACCACCAGACCGAGGGCGACGGTTCCCACCGCGATCGAACCCCGACAGCGCCCCGACCTCGTGATCCCACTTCGTCCGCGCGTGTGAACGCTGTGCATCATCTCGCCACTCCCGTCGGATGTCGATGAACGCCGCGAGACCGCACACCACACCGAGTGTGCTCGAACGGACGCTAACACCCGCTCACCGCGTCCCGTGCAGCCTTCGCACGGGTTCGGCATGCTGGGGAGGTGAACACGGCACCGCCCACCACCCGTCCTGTGCGCATCCTCGTCCAGGACGTCGCCCCCGTCGTCCCCGGCGGCTTTCCGAAGACGGTGATCGGGGACGCGATAACCGTGTCGGCCACAGTCATCCGTGACGGGCACGAGGTGCTCCGCGCCGTGGTCCGGCATCGACCGTCGGGGGGCGACTGGGTCGACGTCCCGATGGATGAGGCGCCCGGAACCGACCGGTGGTCCGCCACGTTCCACTGCGAGGAGATCGGCGACCACGAGTTCCAGGTCGCGGCGTGGACCGACCGGTATGCGTCCTGGCGCCACGAGATGCACCGGCGCATCGAGGGCGGCCAGACGGATCTCGCCAGCGAGCTCTTGGAGGGCATCGCCCTCATCGACGCCGCGGATATCGCATCGGACGATCCGGCCGTCGCCGCGGCGCTCGCCGCCCTTCGAGCCGACGACGCGTCACAGGCGGCGCGTGTGGAGGCCGCGCTCTCGGACGAGATCGCCGGCGCCATGGCCACCTACGGCCCACGGTCCGAGCGGGTGGAGACGGAGCCCCATCGGCTCATCGTCGACCGTGAGCGCGCCGCATTCGGCACCTGGTACGAACTCTTCCCCCGCTCCTGGGGCGGCTTCCGAGGGGTCACGGCACGCCTCGACCGTTTCGCGGAGCTCGGTGTCGACGTCCTCTACCTGCCACCGATCCACCCCATCGGGCTCACGCACCGCAAGGGACGCGACAACAGCCTGACGGCCGCACCCGGAGATCCGGGCAGCCCGTGGGCCATCGGGGACGCGACCGGCGGCCACACCGCCATCCACCCCGACCTCGGCACGCCCGGCGAGTTCCGCGAGCTCGTGAACGAGGCCCGCGACCGCGGCATCGACATCGCCCTCGACTTCGCGCTTCAGTGCTCGCCCGACCACCCGTGGCTCCGGGAGCATCCCGACTGGTTCTCCCGCCGTCCTGATGGCACGCTCAAGTACGCCGAGAACCCGCCCAAGAAGTACCAGGACATCTACAACGTCGACTTCGACTGCGAGGACTGGCGCGGGCTCTGGCAGGCGCTCGCCGACGTCATCGACCACTGGATCGGCGAGGGCGTCCGCGTCTTCCGCGTCGACAACCCGCACACGAAGCCCATCCGCTTCTGGAAGTGGCTCCTCGCCCGCGTCCGCGCGGAGCACCCCGACGTCGTCTTCCTGGCCGAGGCCTTCACGCGCCCGGCCCTCATGTACGAGCTGGGGGCGATCGGCTTCCAGCAGTCGTACACCTACTTCACCTGGCGGAACGGGACGGCGGAACTCGGCGACTACATCCGGGAGCTCGCGAGCCCGGAGGTGGCGCGGTCCTTCCGCCCCAACTTCTTCGTCAACACCCCGGACATCCTGACCGAGTATCTGCAGCAGGGCGGGGAGCCGGCCTTCCGGGCGCGCCTGGTGCTGGCCGCCACGCTCTCACCGAGCTACGGCATCTACTCCGGCTTCGAGAACATCGAGCACACACCCGTGCGCCGTGGAAGCGAGGAGTACGCCGACTCGGAGAAGTACGCGATCCGAAGCCGCGACCTAGACGGACCGCTCCTCCCCCTCTTCCGCGACCTGAACCGGATCCGCCGCCGGTTCATGTCACTGCACCGCATATCGCCGGTCGACATCCTGTCCACCGAGGACGACGCGCTCATGGCGTACGCGCGGGGACGCGGGACGGACGCCCTCATCGTCGTGGTCAACACGGATCCGGTCTCCCGCCGCGTCGGCCTCGTCACGGTGACGCACGAGATCGGGCTGCCGGACGAGTTCCAGGTCATCGACCACCTGGGCGGGGGCATCTTCGACTGGCGCACGGGCGGCAACTACGTGGCCCTGGAGCCCGGCGACGCGCACATCGTGGGGATCCGCCGATGATGGAGCCGGAGCCCGCCACCGAGACCGGCTGGTTCGAGTCCCAGCCCCTGTGGTTCAAGACCGCCGTCTTCTACGAGGTCTATGTCCGCGGCTTCAACGACGCCGATGGAGACGGCCACGGCGACATCCGCGGGGTGATCGACAAGCTCGACTACCTCGAGTGGCTGGGCGTCGACTGCATCTGGATGCTCCCCATGTACCCGTCGCCCATGCGTGACGGCGGCTACGACATCGCGGACTTCTTCGGCGTCAACCCGGACTACGGAAACGTCGGTGACGTCCAGGAGCTCATCGAATCGGCCCACCAGCGCGGCATCCGCGTCATCGCCGACCTCGTCATGAACCACACGTCCAGCGATCACCCCTGGTTCCAGGAGGCCCGGTCCTCACCCGAAAGTCCCAAGCGCGACTGGTACGTGTGGTCGGACACCAAGCACCGGTACGAGGACGTCCGGATCATCTTCATCGACACGGAGGAGTCCAACTGGACCTGGGACGAGGACGCCGGGGCCTACTACTGGCACCGGTTCTTCCGCCACCAGCCGGATCTGAACTACGACAACCCCGAGGTCCAGGAGGCCATGATCGAGGTCCTGCGCTTCTGGCTCGACCTCGGCCTCGACGGCTTCCGGCTCGACGCGGTGCCCTATCTCTTCGAGCGCGAGGGGACGAACTGCGAGAACCTCCCGGAGACCCACGCCTACCTCAAGCGCGTGAGACGTGAGATCGACGAGAACTACCCCGACCGAGTGCTCCTGGCGGAGGCCAACCAGTGGCCGGCGGACGTCGTCGACTACTTCGGCGACGGCGACGAGTGTCACATGGCGTTCCACTTCCCCCTGATGCCCCGCATGTTCATGGCGATCCGCAAGGGGACCGCGCAGCCCATCGTCGACATCCTCGAGCAGACCCCGGCCATCCCGGAGTCCTGCCAGTGGGGTCTCTTCCTGCGGAACCACGACGAGCTGACACTCGAGATGGTGACCGACGACGAGCGGGACTACATGTACGCCGAGTACGCCCGGGATCCGCGCGCCAAGCTCAACCTCGGCATCCGCCGGCGCCTGGCGCCGCTCCTCGACAACGGGCGCGACGAGATCGAGCTCATGATGGCGATCCTCTTCTCGCTGCCGGGCTCGCCGGTGCTCTATTACGGCGACGAGATCGGGATGGGCGACAACATCTACCTCGGCGACCGCGACGGCGTCCGCACCCCGATGCACTGGACGAGCGACCGCAACGGCGGCTTCTCGCGCGCCGACTTCGCGCAGCTCTATCTGCCGCCGCTGATGGACCCGGTGCACGGCTTCGCCGCCGTCAACGTGGAGGCGCAGCTCCGCTCCCAGAACTCGCTCCTGCGGTGGACCCAGCGCTTCATCGCGCTCCGAAAGCAGCGTCCCGTCTTCGGCCTTGGGGGCTACGAGTCCCTGATGACCTCCAACCACGCGATCTTCGCCCACGTGCGCACCTGGGAGGACGACACCGTCCTGTGCGTGCACAACACGGCACGCTCGGCGCAGGCCGTCGAGCTCGACCTCTCGCGCTATCGTGACTGGAGACCGGTCGAACTGCTCGGCGGTGCCGAGTTCCCCCTGATCGGCGAGCTTCCCTACCTTCTCACCCTCGCTCCGCGCGGGTACTTCTGGTTCCACCTGGAGCAGCCGACATGACCGCTACGTCCAACGATGTCGAGGCGCGCATCCTCCGCATCGACCCGGACGCGCTCCGCGGCTTCCTGGTCCGCCAGCGGTGGACCGGCGGCGACCCCATCATCGGGACCGCGATCGCGGGCGTCCACACCGTCACCGGCAATCCCGTCGTGGCCATCGCCCTGGTCGAGGCGTACGTCGCCCTCGGCACGCACACCGTGCATCAGCTTCTGCTCGGGTTCCGGGCACCGCAGGGCGGAGACGACGCCATCGCGGTCGTCGACGACGTCGAGATCCACGAACTCGCCGGCACTCCGGGCCACATGATCGAGATCGTCCGCCGGATGCGCGAGGGGATCACCATCGGCACGGAGGGCCATTCGATCGCGTTCGCGTCCACCGACGCCGAGTCGGTCGAGCCCATGCCGCACGAGGCCGAGCTCATCGCGGGTTCCCAGTCCAACACCTCGGTGATCGTCGATCGTCGGCTCCTCCTCAAGTGCTACCGGCGACTCGAGCCCGGTCTGCACCCGGAGCTCGAGATGCTGAACGCGCTCCGCGATCACGGGACAGGACTCGTCCCGCCGCTCCTCGGCTGGTACGAGCACCGCGGGGGCCTCATGGACACCACCCTCGGCATCCTCCAGCCGTTCCGCGCCGGCGCGATCGACGGCTGGAACCTCATCCTGACCGGGCTTCGCGAGGACCGCGGCGAGCCGCTCTTCACCGTCATCGCCGCACTGGGCGACACCATCGGGCGGCTGCACGCCGCGCTCGCCGCCCAGTCGGACCCCGCGTTCGCCCCGGAGGAGGTGGACGCCCAGTCCGTCGCGCTGCAGACCGCGACGCTCGACGAGCGCATCCTCGAGATGTTCACCCAGTTCCCGCACGGTGACCCCATCCTCGGGCCGCTGCGGCACCGGTGCGACGACGTGCGCTCGCTGGCCGGCCAGCTGTCCGCCGCGGCCGGCCTCGGACGCCGCATCCGGGTTCATGGGGATCTCCATCTCGGCCAGGCGCTCTGGGTCGGGGACCGGTGGGAGATCACCGACTTCGAGGGCGAGCCCGACCGACCGCTCAGCGAGCGCCGGCGCAAGCACTCGCCTCTGCGCGACCTGGCGGGACTCCTGCGATCCATCGACTACGTCGCCGGTGCCGCACGGCGCGAGGGGATCACCGTCCCGGACGGCTGGGCGGCCGAGGCGCGCGAGATCCTCACGCGCGGCTACATCGACGCCGTCGAGTCAACGGGGCTTCTGCCTCCCACCGACACCGTGCGATACGAGCTCATCGCCCTCTTCGAGCTGGAGAAGGTGTTGTACGAGATCGCCTACGAGCGGTCCCACCGCCCGGACTGGGTCTCCATCCCCGTCGAGGGCCTCCACCGCATGATCGGAGGGATGTGACGGACCTCTCAGGCGACATCGCCCTCCTCGAACAGCGCCGGCACCACGACCCGCACCGGATCCTGGGGTTTCATGCCGACGGAACCGGCGGGACCCTCCGCGTGTGGCGCCCGCGCGCCGAGGAGGTCTCGTGCCGCACGGCCGACGGACGGCTCGTCTCGATCCCGCGACAGGCGAGCGCGCTCTTCGTCGCCACGCTTGACGCGGCACCGGCCGAGATCGTCACCCGCTACCCGGACGGCGAGCACCGCGGTGCCGATCCGTATCTCTTTCCCCCCACGCTCGGTGAGCTCGACCTCCATCTGATCGGCGAGGGGCGCCACCACAGGCTCTGGAGGGTGCTGGGGGCCCGGTGCCGGACGATCGACGGGATCGACGGCGTCGCCTTCGCCGTGTGGGCGCCGTCCGCCCTCGGGGTCAGCGTCACCGGCAACTGGAACGGCTGGGACGACGAGACCCACCCGATGCGATCGCTCGGCGCGTCCGGCGTGTGGGAGCTCTTCATCCCCGGTGTCGGCGCCGGAGCCGAGTACAAGTTCGCGGTCCACGGCGCGGACGGCGTCATCCGTTCCAAGGCCGACCCCCTGGCCCGAAGGTCGGAGGTCCCGCCGCTCACGGCGTCCATCGTGGATGACTCGGCGTTCGCGTGGACCGACGAGGCCTGGATGGCCGAACGCGCGTCACGTCGCCCCTGGGACGAGTCCCTCTCGGTCTACGAGGTCCACCTCGGCTCCTGGCGGCGCAATCCCGACGAGGGCGGGCGCTCGCTGACATACCGCGAGCACGTGGCCGAGCTCGTCGAGTACGTCCGCCACATGGGGTTCACCCACATCGAGTTCCTGCCGGTGACCGAGCATCCGTTCGGCGGCTCGTGGGGGTACCAGTGCACCGGCTACTTCGGTCCGACGGGCCGGTACGGCGATCCGGACGAGTTCCGCACCCTCATCGACGCCTGCCACGCCGCCGGCATCGGCGTGATCCTCGACTGGGTTCCGGCCCACTTCCCCCGGGACGACTTCGCCCTGGCGCGCTTCGACGGCACCGCGCTCTACGAGCACGCCGATCCACGCCGGGGATCGCATCCGGACTGGGGCACGCTCATCTTCAACTACGGGCGCAACGAGGTCCGCAACTTCCTCATCGCGAGCGCCCTCTACTGGCTGCGGGAGATGCACGTCGACGGCCTTCGCGTCGATGCGGTCGCGTCCATGCTCTACCTCGACTACTCACGTGAGGAGGGTGACTGGGTCCCCAACGCGGAGGGCGGGCGCGAGGATCTCGAGGCCATCGACTTCCTCCGCACCCTGAACGAGGTCACCCACTCAGATGCGCCCGGCGTAATCATGTGCGCCGAGGAGTCCACCGCGTGGCCCGGGGTCTCGCGCCCCACCTCCTCCGGCGGCCTCGGCTTCGACTTCAAGTGGAACATGGGCTGGATGCATGACACGCTCCGCTACATGGCGCGCGACCCGATCTACCGGGTGCATCACCACGACGACCTGACCTTCGGGCTCGTCTACGCGTTCAGCGAGCAGTTCATCCTCCCCCTCTCCCACGACGAGGTGGTCCACGGCAAGGGCTCGCTCCTGTCGCGCATGCCCGGCGACCGCTGGCAGCAGCTCGCCAACCTGCGCGCCCTGTACGGGTGGATGTGGGCGCACCCCGGCAAGAAGCTGCTCTTCATGGGCGGCGAGATGGCGCAGCCCGGCGAGTGGGACCACGGCACCAGCCTGCCGTGGCATCTGCTCCAGTACACCGAGCACGGGGGCATCCAGCGCCTCGTCCGCGACCTCAACACCGTCTATCGCGGCACGCCCTCGCTCTGGCTCCGTGACGCCGCGCCCGACGGCTTCTCCTGGATCGAGGGAGCCGACGCCGAGGCCAACGTCTTCGCCTTCACGCGGATGGGAGGCGACACACCCGACCTCGTCTGCGTGGCGAACATGTCGCCCGTGGTACGCGACGGCTACCGCCTCGGCCTGCCCTGCGAGGGCCGCTGGCGAGAGGTGATCAACACCGACTCCTCCCTGTACGGCGGGGGCAACGTCGGCAACCGGGGTCGCGTGACGACCGAGCCCGTCGAGTGGAACGGACACGCCCATTCCGTCGCCCTGACGCTCCCTCCGCTCGGCGTCCTCTGGCTCACACCGGAGATCCCACCCGCCGCGTGACGGGCGCTCCGCGACGTGGCCGGCGTCCCCCGGGGCGTCCGACGCGACCCGGCATGATGCCGACCTCATGACACGAGCCCGCACACTCCCCGGACGCCCCGCCCCGCTCGGCGCGACATGGGACGGCGAGGGCACCAACTTCGCCCTCTACTCGGAGAACGCCACGGCCGTCGAGCTCTGCCTCGTCGGAGGCGACGGAGCCGAGTCGCGCGTACCTCTGACGGAGCTCGACGACCACGTCTGGCACGCCTACATCCCCGGCATCGGCCCCGGCCAGCGCTACGGCTACCGGGTGTCGGGACCGTGGGCCCCGGAGAACGGTCACCGGTTCAGCCCGCACACGTTCCTGCTCGACCCATCGGCGCGGGCCATCGACGGAGTCATCGAGACCGACAGCCCGGCACTCCGGGGCGCGGCGGACGGCGGTCCGCCCGCCCTCGACTCACGCCCCTTCACCGCCGCCGGGGTGGTCGTCGATCCCACGTTCGACTGGGGCGACGACCGGCCTCCGCACCATCCCTGGACGTCGACGGTCATCTACGAGACGCACGTGAAGGGCTTCACGATGCGTCATCCCGACATCCCTCCGGAACTCCGGGGCACCTACGCGGGCCTCGCCCATCCCGCCGCCGTCCGGCATCTCACGTCCCTCGGCGTGAGCGCCGTCGAGCTCCTCCCCGTCCACCACTGCGCCGACGAGCCCATGCTCCGGCGGCGCGGGCTGCGCAACTACTGGGGCTACAGCTCCATCGGCTACTTCGCGCCGGATGCCCGGTACTCATCGACCGGGTCGGGCGGCGAGCAGGTGACGGAGTTCCGCGAGATGGTCCGCACCCTCCACGGCGCGGGACTCGAGGTGCTGCTCGACGTCGTCTACAACCACACCGGGGAGGGCGGACCGGACGGCCCGGTCATCGCGTTCCGCGGCATCGACAACCTCGCCTACTACCGGACCAATCCGGATGACCCCGGTGAGTACGTCGATGTGACAGGAACCGGGAACACGCTCGACACGACCAATCCGCACGTGCTGCGCATGGTCATGGACAGTCTCCGGTACTGGGTCACCGAGATGCACGTCGACGGCTTCCGCTTCGACCTCGCGGCCACGCTCGGACGCGACCCGTGGGACTTCACGCCCACCGCGACGTTCCTGCAGGCGCTCATGCAGGACCCGGTCCTCTCCCGGGTCAAGCTGATCGCCGAGCCCTGGGACCTCGGCCTGGGCGGATACCGGGTGGGGTCGTTCCTGCCGCCGTGGAGCGAGTGGAACGGCCGCTACCGCGACGACATCCGGGACTTCTGGCGGGGGCACGGGACGCTGGGCGAGTTCTCACGGAGGCTCTCCGGGTCGAGCGACATCTACAACCACGGCGTGCGCCGGCCCACGGCCTCGATCAACTTCGTGACCGCGCATGACGGCTTCACGCTGCACGATCTCGTCTCCTACGAGCACAAGCACAACGACGCCAACGGCGAGGACAACCGGGACGGGACCGACGACAACCGCAGCTGGAACTGCGGCGCCGAGGGCCCCACCCACGATCCCGCGATCCGCGCCCTCCGCCGGCGTCAGATGGCGAACATGATGGCCACCCTCCTCCTCTCGCAGGGCGTCCCGATGATCTCCGGAGGCGATGAGATCGGCCGGACGCAGCACGGCAACAACAACGCGTACTGCCAGGACTCCGTCATCTCCTGGTACGACTGGCACCCGTCGGAGGAGGCACGCTGGCTTGTCGATCTGACGCGGACGCTCATCGCCATCCGACGCGACCACCCGGTCCTGCGACGTCGTTCCTTCCTCACCGGCACCGACGAGTGCGGATCCGGCAGCCCGGACGTCGAATGGTTCGGGGCGGACGGCGAGGCGATCGACTCCCACCGGTGGGACGATCCCGATGTCCGCGTCCTGTCCGTCTTCCTCAACGGCCAGGGGATTCCCGACGGCGATCCACGGACCGGCGAGCGCATCGTCGCCGACTCGCTTCTCCTCGTCGTGAACGGCGGGGGGGAGACGGTCGAGGTGACCATTCCCGACCGCATCGCCTCACGCGGTCCCGAGTGCCTCGTCACGACGGGGAGCGCGCCGACCGACATCGCCGGTGGCCGCTTCACGGCCGAGGGTCACTCACTCACCCTGTGGCGCCTCCGAGCCACGGACGTCGGCCCGTCGGACTGACGTCAGGGACCCGGACCGCGACCGGGGATCGCCGTCACGTACCGCGCGATCCGCCGGGCACCCACAGGACATCCCCCCGGCCGCGATCGTTCGCGTGGCGGGCGAGGATGAACAGGAGATCCGACAGGCGATTGAGGTAGGACGCGGTGTTGGGGTTGATCTCGTCGGACTCCGCCAGGGCCACGACGGACCGCTCCGCCCGACGGCACACCGACCGGGCCAGGTGGAGCGCGGCGGCCGCGGGGGTCCCGCCGGGAAGGATGAAGCTGGTGAGATCGGAGAGCTCCTCGTTGGCCTCGTCGCAGTGCGCCTCCAGCTGGGTCACCTGTTCCGGCGTGATCCGCAGGCGATCGCCCTCGGCCTCCAGCGGAACGGCGAGGTCGGCGCCGAGATCGAAGAGATCGTTCTGGATCCGCGTGAGCCACCGCGTGTGGTCGGCGTCCACACCGCTGGTGACCGCCACCCCGACGGTCGCGTTGAGCTCGTCCACGTCCCCGATCGCGGCGATGCGGGCGCTCGTCTTGCGCACCCGGCTCATATCCCCCAGGTGTGTTTCTCCCCCGTCGCCGAGCCGTGTGTAGATCCTCGTCAATCGAACCACGCCATACCTCCGTTCATCACGCGTCACCGTCGATGTGCTCACGCACGAGGCGTTCCGCCTGCGCGCGCGTCGTCACCAGCCCCACCAGCTGATCCTCCCTCAGCGCGGTCACGATGTCCCGCACCCAGGGTCCCGGGGTCCGGTCCGCGAGCGCGATGATCTCGTTGCCGTCCAGAAGGGGATCCGGCTCGCCTCGTTCGGTCAGCTCCCGGATGACCCGCGTGACCTGACGGACGACGTCGAGGTGCCGGGAGATCTGCGGCGGCGTTGTGCGGGGACCGTCGGTCGCCAGGCGGTCGGCCGCGGACAGGATCAGGAGTTCGATGTCCGCGGGCGATGTCGCCCACCAGTAGCGGATGATCGTCCGAAGACCGAGTGGCTGACGGTGGACCAGGAAGCCGAGGCGCAGATGCTCGCGTACGCACTGGACGACGACCTCCCGGAACCGCGTGGACGCGCCGAACCGGGGGCACCATTCGTCGACGATCTCCGCGCCCACCCGGTCGTGCCCCATGAACGTGATGCGCCCCTCGGCCGTGACGCCGAAGGTCCGGGCCTTGCCCACGTCGTGGAAGAGCGCCGCGAACAGGAGGCCGTCCCAGCGGGTGAGTCCATCGGCGAGTGGCTGGCGGAGCGCGTCGGCGACGAAGGCCGCGTCGCCCCGGAAGAGGTCCTCCGGATCGCGACGGATCTCGCACGCGTAGCGGACGACCTCCAGCGTGTGGCCGAGGACATCGAGATGGTGGTACGGCGTCTGCTCGAGGCCCCGTCCCTCCTCCAGGTCCGGCACGAGGACGCCGAGGACGCCGATCTCGTCGAGGACGTCGATGCCCCTCCACGCCTCGTCCTCCTGCGCGATGAGGCGCATCTCACCGAGGACGCGCTCGCCGGCCGAGCGGGTGACCGTCGCCGCGTCCATCCGCGCGCGGAGGTGCGTATCCGGATCGATGATGAAGCCGGTCTGACAGGCGATCCGCGCGAGGCGCACGAGGCGGACGGGATCGGAGGTGAACGCGTCGGGCCGGACCATTCGCAGGATGCCCGCGGCGAGATCGCCCCGGCCGCCGAACGGGTCCTCGAGATCGCCCCCCTCCACGGCGAGGGCCATGGCGTTGACCGTGAGATCACGACGGGCGAGGTCCTCGCCGATGTCCGCCCCCTGGAGAGGCGTCAGGTCGATCTGGAAGGGAAGGGTTCCGCCCGTGACCCGCCAGGCCCCGAACGCATCGGAGAGGGGGAACGTGGCGGCCCCGTGGGCCCTGGCGATGTCCCGTGCCGCCGACCGTGCGTCCCCGGGTACCGCGATGTCCATGTCCAGGACGGTGCGGCCGCGAAGCGCGTCGCGGATGGCTCCCCCCACGATCCACCCGGAGAGGCCGAGTCCGGCGACCCTCGCGCGGATCTCCTCCAGTGCGACCGGACCGTTCATCCGCGCGATACGCGGCGCATGCGGTCGCCGACCGCGCAGACGACCTCGTAGTTGATGGAGTCCCGCCAGCGCCCGAGATCCTCCGACGTGATGGTCTCCTCCCCCTGCGTGCCCATGAGGATCACGGGGTCGCCCACCCGGTCCGGCGCCTCCGGCCCGAGGTCCACGGTGATCTGGTCCATGGAGACCATGCCGATGACCGGGACGCGCCGACCGCCGACCAGGACCTCCGCGGTGTTCGCGTAGCTTCGACAGTATCCGTCGGCGTATCCCACCGGGATGGCGCCGATGATGGTTCCGCGGGCGGCACGCCAGAGCCGGCCGTATCCCACACTCTCGCGTCCGAGGATCGGCTTGACCGAGGCCAGGTACGACTCGAGCGCCATGACGGGCCGCAGGTCGTGGTCGGCGGGGTCGCCCATGAAGGGCGAGCATCCGTACGTGGCGATGCCGCACCGCACCATGTCGAGGTGGGTGTCGGGATTGCGCAGCGTCGCGGCCGAGTTGGCGGCGTGCAGAAGCGCATCGGGGAAACGCGCGCGCAGAGGCGCGACCATCGACCGGAAGCGGGCGAGCTGTTCCACCATGAACGCCGCGTTCGGTCCCTCGGTCTGGTCGGCCGTGGCGAAGTGCGTCATGAGGCCGACGACGTCGAGGGCCGGGTCGTCTGCGGCGTCCGCCACGGCGGCGAGCGCCTCCGGTCGTGCGCCGAGACGTCCCATCCCGCTGTCGATCTTGATGTGGATCCGGCGGATCCCCGTCGCGGCCGCGGTCCGGCATCCCTCGGCGGTCCACACCGCGATCTCGCAGTCGGTCGCCGCCGCCCGCGTCCACTCGTCACCGACCATCGGACCCCACATGAGGACGGGCGCGGTGACACCGTTCTCGCGGAGTTCCTCGACTTCGGCGACCGCCGCCACCCCCAGACGCGACGCGCCCGCCTCGAGGGCGGCGCGCGCGACGTCGATCATCCCGTGGCCGTAGCCGTTGGCCTTGACGACGACGAGGAGCTCACTGCGCGGCGCCGCGGCGGCCAGGAGGCGCACGTTGTGACGGATGGCGGCGAGATCGATGTGGGCGACACTGCGCTCCGCGCTCACGCGGCGATCACCTCGGGGAGCGCGTCGATGATGTCGCCGGCCATGGTCCCTCCGCCCTTGCCGCACGCGATGCCCGCGCGGGAGTGCAGGACGACCGCCGTGCCCGCGGCGACGGTCGCGTCGAGTCCCTTGGCGAGAAGCGCGGCGACGATGCCGGTGAGCACGTCTCCGCTCCCCGCCGTCGCGAGCGCGGAGGTTCCGATGCCGTCGACCATCGCCGTGCCGTCGGGGGAGGCGATGATCGCGCCGGGCCCCTTGAGGACGGTGACGGCCCCGGTGATGTCGGCGAGTGACCGGGCGCAGACGAGCCGGTTGTTCTCGATGTCGCGCCGCTCGCGGCCGAGGAGGCGGGCGGCCTCACCGGCGTGCGGAGTGATGATGGTGGGGCTCGTTCGATCGCGGAGCCACGCGGGGCGGCGCCCCAGGTGGAAGAGGCCGTCGGCGTCGATGACGGCGGGCAGGTCGACGGCGTCCAGCACCGCGCGCACGAACGGATTGGTCCGCTGGTCACGTCCGAGTCCCGGGCCGATGGCGATGGCGCCCACGCGATTCGCCTGTTCCACGACGGGTTCGACGGACTCGGCGGTGAAGTGGCCGTCCGAGTCCGGGATGGGGGCCGCCATGACCTCCACGAGAGTGGAGGCGTAGATCGGCTGGACGGTGGCCGGTACCGCCGCCACGGTGAGGCCGGCACCCGCGCGGAGCGTCGCGCGCGAGGTGAGGACCCCGGCACCGGTGAGTCCCGGCGATCCGGCGATGACGAGGACGGCGCCCGACGCGTACTTGTCGGAGGTGACGTCGCGGTGCGATTCGGCGCGCGTCTGCGAGGACAGCAGCCATCCGGCGACCGCGGACCGAACGGGCGTCGGGATTCCGATGTCGATCACCTCGACGTGCCCCGAATAGCTCCTGCCGGGCTCGATGTGGAGGCCCGGCTTGCCTCCGTGGAAGGTGGTGGTGAGGTCGGCGCGGATGGCCACGCCGTCGACGCGTCCGGTGTCCGGATCGACCCCGGAGGGGACGTCCATCGCGACGACGGGGTGGCCCGACGCCGTGATCTGCTCGATGGTCCCGGCGATCTGATCCCGGGGGGCACCCCGGGTCCCGGTGCCGAGGAGTGCGTCCACCACGATGCGATCGCCCTCCAGCATGGACGCGGTGAACGGGCGCGGCCGCAGCCCCATCGAGCGGGCGACCGTGGCCATCGTCATGGCGTCCGGCGTGCGCGGCGAGTGGCCGCGCGGCGTCGCGATCTCCACGTCCCAGCCCGCGTCCGCCAGATGACGCGCCACCGTGTAGCCGTCACCGCCGTTGTTGCCCTGTCCGCACACGATGAGGCAGGCACGATGGTCCGGATACCTCGCCATGATGGCCTCGGCGGCGCCCAGCCCGGCGCGTTCCATGAGGATGACGGAGGGAAGGCGGTGCCGGGTGGTCGCACGTCGGTCCGCCGTGCCGAGCGCCGCCGCCGTGAAGAGGGGCACCGCTCCGGAGATCGGGGGATCGGAGGATGGCTGTGCGCGCATTCCCCCATCCTACGGACCGGGCCCGAGGCACCGACCCGTGCAAGCTTGGTGTCAGGCACTTAACTTGCAGGACCCCCGGGAGTCACCGGCTCGTGCAAGCTTGGTGTCAGGCACTTAACTTGCAGAACCGCGTGTATCGCTCGGTACCGACACCGCGGTCCTGTGTCCGACACCGGGCTTCCGGATACGGCCGCCCACCCGGCGGATCAAGCCTGAACCGTCTCGGGTTTCGTCGGCCTCCCGTAGGAGAATGGCGGCGTGGTAGGTCTCTCCCGTGGTCCCGGGGCAGTCATTCCACGGCCACCGTGGAGCCAGTGCCTTCACACGCACCTGACGATAGGACACCACCGATGGCGTCCGGCCCCGATGCCGAGTACGCGCCGGGTGAGGTCAGATCAGATGCCGACGTCGATGCCCGCGGGTTCGCCTGGGCCTTCGGCGATCGCGGTGGCCGCCGCCATGCCCTTGCTGTGGGTCAGAGTGAGCACGATGCCCGTGACGCCCAGGCGCTCCGCCCACTCCCGGTAGTGACCGTGCAGCCCGACGGTGGGGGCACCCCGACCGCGCACCACCTCGACCTCGCGCCAGCGGGTCATGCCCCGCCCGAGCGCCT
>CAYOSM010000004.1:42857-49592 GCA_964406645.1 uncultured Bifidobacteriaceae bacterium
CGACCGCGCACCACCTCGACCTCGCGCCAGCGGGTCATGCCCCGCCCGAGCGCCTTACCGACGGCCTCCTTGGCCGCGAATCGCGCGGCGTAGTGCTGCGCCGGGAAGGGCTTCGCCGAGCAATAGGCGATCTCGCCCTCCGTGAAGCAGCGCTCGGCAAACCTCGGCCGGCGCTCCAGCGCACGCGCGATCCGCTCGATCTCGATGAGGTCCAGTCCGACGCCGATGATCATGCGCCGCCGTCCCCGGCCGGGCGCCGGCGGGCACGACCGAAGAGGTCGCCGAGGAGGGCCAGGTCGTGGGAGGGCGCGACGTCGTCGTCGAGCGGTGCGGCATCACCCGCCCATCTCGCGAGCCCGCGTCCCCTCAGCAGCTGCCAGGGGGACGGATCATGCGCGGCTCGGCGCTCCACGATCTCACCGCGGAGCGGCTGGTCGGAGCCGGCGAGGACGAGGTTCCCGGAGGAGTCGGCCGAGATGGTTCGGGGGTCCGCGAGCACGATGACCTCACCGTACGCGGCGGTCATGGTGGCGGCAACGGCGTGCGCGAATCCGAGCGGCGGGATGTCGATGATGTTCACCAGGTGGAGGCCGCCCGGCCGCAGGACGCGACGGACCGATTCGACGAACTGCCGGGTGACCAGCGGATGGGGCACCACGACGCCGAGGAACGCATCGACGATGACGACGTCCGCGGAGCCGGGCGTCATGTCCTCCAGCATGCGGCGTCCGTCGCCGATGCGGGTCGCGATCCGGGGGTGGCGATCGAGGCCCAGATACGTCCGTGCAACGTCGATGACGCCACCGTCGATCTCGGCCACCGTCGCCGTGAGATCACGTCGGGTCGCGTCGAGGTAGCGGGGCACCGCACAGGGCCCGCCCCCGATCTGGACGAGGTCGAGCGGCAGGCGCTTGGGATGCACGACGTCGATGACCGACGCCAGGTGCCGCTGATACTCGAATCCCAGACGCTCGGGGTGGGCGATGTCGACGTAGCTCGATTCGACCCCGTCCTGCAGCACGAGGCGACCGGACGGGTTGGACGGATCGGCCACGACCTCCACCACGACCTGGTCGACCGGTATGGGGTGGATCGGAAGATCGGGCAGCGCATCACTCCGGCGCATCGCGACTTCCGATGAGACGACGCGACAGCGATACGAGCCGGTTCGAGCGGACCACGGATGTGAGCGTCGCCGGCACCGGAGCGTCCATCGCGCGGCTCAGGCGGAGCACGGGCATCCGCGACCGCGTTCGCCCGTCACTCCGACAGGAACTCCTGGACGCGCGCCTTCGGCCGGCCCACGATCGCCCGGTCCCCGCGGACGACGATCGGCCTCTGGAGCAGCATCTTGTGCGACAGGAGCCGCTCGATGATCTGGTCCTTGGTGGCGACGTCGTCGTCGGTGAGCTCCAGCTTCTTGAACAGGCTGTCGCGTCGGATGAGAGCCGTGGGCTCATCCTCGAGGTGATCGACGAGCCAGGTGAGCGCCTCACGATCGGGCGGAGTCTTGCGGTAGATGACGATCTCGGGCGTGATGCCGAGATCCTCGGCCACCCGGACGGCGCTGACCGACGAGTTGCAGTGCGGGTTGTGGTAGATCGTCACCTTGTCCATGGGGCGAGCATATCGCCATGCCCCGGATCCGCACCCACTTGGCGTGCAAGCTTGGTGTCAGTCAATTAACTTGCACGGATCGGAGGGTTACCCCCCCCCGCCACCTGCGTGCGCTGGCAGCCTTGAGCGTCATGTCAGGCGCCAGGCAACAGGCGTGATGACACCCTCTTTCTCAGGCGTGCAAGTTAAGTGCCTGACACCAAGCTTGCACGGGCGCCTGACTCCGCCAGAACCCGGGCGGACGATCACGTCGGTCACATGCCTGACACCAGGCGTGACGCGACTATTCCACCGTGACGGTCTTGGCCAGGTTCCTCGGCTGGTCCACGTTCAGGCCGCGCGCTCGGGCCACCGCGTAGGCGAAGAGCTGCAGCGGGACGTTCGCCGTGATCGGTGCGAGGATGGGCGGGGTCCGCGGGACCCACAGGACGTCGTCGGCGTGCTGCTCGATGGTGCGGTTGCCCTCGGTCGCCACCGCGATGACCTGCGCGCCACGCGCCCGGACCTCCTCGATGTTGGAGACGACCTTGTCGAAGACGTGGCCGTCGGTGGCCACCACGACGACGGGCGACCCCTCCGACAGGAGTGCGATGGGGCCGTGCTTCATCTCACCGGCCGGGTAGGCCTCGGTGGGGATGTAGCTGATCTCCTTGAGCTTCAGCGCGCCCTCGAACGAGACCGGCACCCCGACGTGGCGTCCGAGATACAGGAAGAACGGGTGCTCGTAGTAGCGGCCGGCGACCTCGGCGACCTGATCGGGCCCCTCGGAGTCCAGATAGCCGCGGACGAGATCCGGAAGCGACCGCAGGTCGTGCGCGAGCTCGACGGCACCGGCGGACGTGAGCGCCCAGCGGAGGCGGCCCAGCTTCAGCGCGAGCAGCGCGAGCGCCATGATCTGCGCCGTGTGGGTCTTGGTCGCGGCCACGCTGATCTCGAGTCCGGCGCGTGTGAAGATGACGCCGTCGGAGTCGCGGGTGGCCTGTGAACCCATGATGTTGGTGAGGGCGACGACGTGGGCACCGCGCTCACGCGCCACGCGCATGGCGGCGAGGGTGTCGGCGCTCTCACCGCTCTGGGTGATGCCGATGACCATGTCGCCGGGGCCGGCGAGGCAGGTCCGGTAGCGGTACTCGCTGGCCACCTCGATGTGCACCGGGACGCGTGCCCAGTCCTCGATGAGGTACCGGCCGACGAGACCGGCGTGGTACGAGGTCCCGCACGCCACGATGTGGATGCGCTCCACACGGGCGAGCTGCGCGTCGTCGAGACCGAGCTCGACGAGGTCCACGCTGCCGTCCTCCTTGAGGCGGTCGCCCAGCGTGTCCCAGAGGGCGTCGGGCTGCTCGTAGATCTCCTTCAGCATGAAGGTCTCGTGACCGCCCTTCTCGGCGGCGTCCTCGTCCATCTCCACCTGGGTGACCGGACGGTCGATCGGGGTGGTCCCGCCGTTCAGGATCGTGGTGGAGTCCGGTTCGAGCACGACGATCTCGCCGTCCTCGACGAGCTGGATGTCGCGGGTCTCGCGGAGGAAGGCCGGGATGGCCGATCCGAAGAAGCGCTCGCCGTCACCGACGCCGACGATGAGCGGGCACTCCTTGCGGGCGCCGACCAGCTTGCCGGGCTCGTCGGCGTGCATCGCGACGAAGGCGTAGTGACCCTCGAGGCGGGGAAGGATGGTGCGGACGGCCTCGACGAGGTCCCCGTGGTACGCCTGCGAGATGAGGTGCGGGATGACCTCGGTGTCCGTCTCACTGGAGAACGCGATCCCGTGGCCGGCGAGTTCGGAGCGCAGGTCGACGTAGTTCTCGATGATGCCGTTCATCACGACGACGAGCTTTCCGCTCGAGTCGGCGTGCGGGTGGGCGTTCTCCCGGGTGACCTTGCCGTGCGTCGCCCACCGCGTGTGGCCGAGTCCGGTGGTGGCCGCGGAGTCGTTCCCGTTCGCGGCGAGCCGTAGGGCGGCGAGGTTGCCGACGGCGCGGACCGTGCCGATGCCAGCGGCGGCGTCCGCCTCGAGGAGGGCGATTCCGGCGCTGTCGTACCCCCGGTATTCGAGGCGCTCGAGCCCGCCGAGGATCAGGTCCTTACAGGACCTCGTTCCCACATAACCGATGATTCCGCACATAAACGGGTCCTTCCCTCACGCGGACGATCCCATCATGATGCCGCACCTCGCTTCGGCGGCGTCCTGCCCGGATGTCCTACTTGCCGAGTGCGGCCGTCACTGCGGCACCGATCTCGTCACACCACCTGTCACAATCATCGGCCGTCGGTGCCTCGACCATTACCCGGACGAGGGGCTCCGTGCCTGAGGGGCGGACGACGACGCGCCCGTCCTCACCGAGTTCGCTCTCGCAGCGCGCGACGGCGTCCCACACCTCGGACGCGTCGGCGAGCCGCGACTTGTCGGCGACGCGGTAGTTGACGAGCTTCTGCGGCAGCCGTTCCATCACGGCGGCCAGATCGGTCAGCGTGCCGCCGGAATCGGCGACGGCGTGGAGGAGCTGGAGCCCCGCGGCGACTCCGTCGCCGGTGGGGCCGGAGGCCAGGTTGATGAGGTGGCCGCTCTGCTCGCCGCCGATGGTGAATCCGCCGGACCGCATCTCGGCGACCACGTACCGGTCGCCCACGTCGGTCCAGCGTACCTCCACTCCACGTTCGCGCATGGCACGGCGGAAGCCGAGGTTGGTCATGGTGGTGGTGACCACGGTGTCCTGCGCCAGCTCGCGACGCTCCTTCAGGCGGAGCGCGAGGATGGCGAGGATCTGGTCGCCGTCCACGATGGTGCCCGAGCCGTCGACCGCGAGCACACGGTCACCGTCGCCGTCGAACGCGAGACCGAGGTCGGCGCCCATGTCGACGACCACGTGGGAGAGCGCGTTCAGACTGGTGGACCCGCAGTCCACGTTGATGTTGTCACCGGTCGGTGTCGCCCCGATGGTGGCGAGCACCTGCGCGCCGGACCGGGAGACGACGTCCGCGGCGGTCGCGACGGTGGCCCCGTGGGCACAGTCGAGCACGACGGAGAGCCCCGAGAGGTCACCCTCGAAGCGCGCCACGAGCGAATCGCGGTAGTGGTCCAGCCCCTCCGGCCAGGCGATGATGTCCCCCACGTCGCCGGCCGTGGGCCGGCGTCCGTCGTCGTCGGCCATGACGGCCTCGATGAGGGCCTCCTCCTCGTCCGGCAGCTTGAAGCCGTCGGGTCCGAAGAGCTTGATCCCGTTGTCCGGGAAGGGGTTGTGGCTGGCGCTGATGACGACGCCGGCGACCTGCTCACCGCGGGCGACGAGCTCGGCGACCGCCGGAGTGGGAAGGACACCGCCCAGCTCGACGTCGACCCCGGCGCTGGCAAGCCCCGCAGCGACGGCGGCCTCCAGGAACGCGCCGCTACGACGGGTGTCACGACCGATGAGGACGGTGCTGCCGGCCTCAAGCCGGACGCCGAGTCCCCGCCCGATCGCGAGGGCGAGTTCGGGCGTGAGCTCTTCGTTGGCCACGCCGCGAACACCGTCGGTCCCGAAGAGTCGACGAACCGGTCCCGCTTCCCCACCTGACATGTGCGGCTCTAACGCTTGGAGAACTGCGGACGCTTACGCGCTCCGCGGAGTCCGGCCTTCTTCCGCTCCTTGATGCGCGAGTCACGGGCGAGAAGCCCCTCACGCTTGAGGTCCGGGCGAAGACTCTCGTCGAGGTCGACGAGCGCACGGGCGATGCCGTGGCGAAGGGCGCTGGCCTGGCCGGTGACGCCGCCACCCGCGAGACGCGCGGTCACGGAGACGTCGCCCTCGAGGCCGGTGACGGTGAGCGGGGAGCGGGCCGCGGTGACGAGTGCCTTACGCGGGAAGTACTCGTCGACGGGCCGGCCGTTGCAGGTGATGCTGCCGTCGCCGCCGCGCGTGACGATGACGCGGGCGATGGCGGTCTTGCGCTTGCCGGTGGCCTGCGGGCGCTCGACACCCGGCTTGGGCGTCGGGACGGGAGCGACGGTGGGCTCCTCCTCGACGACGACCTCCACGGTCACCGACTCCGCGACCGGGGTCTCGTTCGTCTCGTCCGTCATGCCTCAGCCTTTCGTGTCAGTCGGAGCGGCTCCGGCTTCTGGGCCGCGTGCGGGTGCTCGACACCCGTGTAGATCTTGAGCTTGCGCAGCTGGGCGCGACCCAGCCGGTTCTTGGGGAGCATGCCGCGAACCGCCATGCGCAGCACCTCCTCGGGGCCCCGCTGCAGCTGCTCGGCGAGCGTGCGCTCGCGGAGGCCGCCGGGGTAGCCGCTGTGGCGGTAGTACTTCTTCTGCGTGAGCTTGTTGCCGGTGACCGCCACCTTCTCGGCGTTCACGACGACGACGAAGTCGCCCGTGTCACGGTGCCGCGTGTACCACGGTGACCGCTTGCCGGAGAGGGTCTCGGCGATCACGGTGGCCAGGCGACCCAGATTCTGTCCGTCTGCGTCGACGATCCACCAGCTCCGGTCGACCGTTCCCAACTTGGCGCTCTGCGTCGTCACTTCACTTCCTTCGGTTTCAGCCCGATCGACGGCGCGCGAATTCGTCGCGCACCGATGTGCGGCCCGCGAATGCTAGTGATGGCCCCGTGAAATCGCAAACGAACGCCCACCGGCACGCGCAGGACCGAGAACCCTACCGGTCCGAGCGGATTTTGGATCCGGTCCAGATGAGGCTGCCGTCTGAACCGTCCGGTATAACAGTCACGTGGATACGCACGACATTCGTCACCCGTTACACGACTCGGACGTGTGAGATGGCCGGAAGCCCCGTTCGCCGATGCGTCGCGGTGGCTTCACACGGCCGGCGATGTCAGCAAAGCCCGTTTCGTGGAAGCCCGTACTGCTGGCACCACTTGCAGAGCCGCAAGGTTCCGGCTCCCAGCCGCCCGGTCGAGCGGCCGGGTCGCGTCACCCCCATCGACGCACCGGGCGCCGAGCCCCTGGTGAGCGTCGATCGCGCGGCGATCGCGCTGCGCCTCGCCAACATCCTCGGGACGCCCACCATCACCGAGCTCGTCGACTTCCTGGAGTCCCGCAAGGACGGCGACTTCGTCGTCCACAAGGACGGCGGTGTGATCCAGACCTCCGAGCACGACCGCCCGAGGAAGCGCTCCG
>CAYOSM010000005.1:0-6235 GCA_964406645.1 uncultured Bifidobacteriaceae bacterium
GGACTTTTCGGAGTAGCGGGGGTAGGATTCGAACCTACGACCTTCGGGTTATGAGCCCGACGAGCTACCAGACTGCTCCACCCCGCGGCGGTCCGATCAGTATGCCAGATTCCGGCTCGCCTCTCAACCGGCGGGAGCCGTCACCGCAGGTGGCTGGAGCGGTCTGCGGTGGGTGGTCGGTGCGTCACGTCTGCTGCGCGGAGGGTTCGCACCTGCGGTACGACACTCGGACGTCGTCGCGCCACTCGCCCGGGGTCTTGGCGAGCTGCCATGTGCCGGCGAAGTGCTCGGGGTGGACCGTCGCGGAGAAGCGCTGAGCGAAGCCGGGTGCATCACGCCATATCCGGAGCACGCCCTCTTCGAGGGACATGCCGTAGGTGCGACGGACGCCACGGGAGTCGAAGTACTCCATCACCAGCCCGTCACCCGTCTCCGGGGGGCCGACGACATAGATCGCGTCCGGGAACAGCGTGTGGTCGTTGGTGGCCCGGGCGAGCAGGAAGTGCCCGCCGACGGTCCACTCGAACGTGAGGGTGCCGGATGCGGCACCGTCCACCGTCGGATGGGTGGCGTTCGTCGTCCAGGTTCCGACGAGCACGTCGAACGCATCGAGGGACGGGGTGCGATTGGTCATGCTCTATCGACCGACGCCGCGGACGAAACTCATCGGGCCGCGGTCGACGGGCCGGCCGGCGACTCAGCCTCCGTGTGTCGGGGCTATCAGCTCTGGGTCCACCACAGCACGACGATCAGGATGACGAGGAGGCCGATCACCATGTAGGTGTAGCGGAGCGCGCGCCCACCGGCACTGAAGATCCCGCGGGTGGTCTCCTCGCGGCGCCGGCGGGACTCCGGATCATCGGGAAGGGGCTTGCCCCAGTCGTCGTCCTCGTCGTCCCAGCCCATGTACGGACATTAGCGCGACGACGACGGGGCGGACACGGCGATGATTCCGGTACGTCCGGCCGGTCTGGACATACGGGTGCGGGTTTCCGTTCGCATCCTGGAGAGAAAGGCACGACATGCCCACGTTCATCACCATCGGCTACGGCGATCGCGACGGCTATGACCGGACCGATCCCTCCGTTCGCGCCGGCGCCCATGCACATGACGACAGCCTCCGTGCGGACGGCGTACTCATCGGCATCGCGGGCACCCCGGTCCAGGTACGCAACCACGGCGCTCAGCGCGTGGAGATCTCGGAGGGGACGTTCGGGCGCACCGACCTGCCGGTGGCCGGTTTCGCCGTCATCGAGGCGGACGACATGGACGCCGCCATCGATCTCGTCGCGGCGACACCATGTGCCGTCGCGTACGGAGTGGTCGAGGTCTGGCCGCTGGAACAGATCGCCCAGGCTCCATCCGCGGCCTGAAGCGGCGGTCCGCGCCGATCGGGCGCCGACGCTCCGTCTTGTATGTCGATCGGACGGAATCCGGATGACGACGGGAGTCATTATTCCGTGGACGTCCACGGTCGTCCGGCCGCGACGGGATCGATGCTGGGAAAAGCCGTGGGCGAGGACTATCGTGGACCGCGCACCGGAGTTCGTGGACGGTCGTCATACGACCGCAGGCCCGACAGAAGGAGCGGCCGTGCTGACCACATCATCCGTGACAACGATGCTCCCGGTCACCGACCTGGAGCGTGCACGTGCGTTCTATGAAGGCAAGCTTGGGCTGGTTCCCGGCGAGCTGAAACCCGATGGCAAGTTCGTCTACTCGGTGGCCGGCAGCGTTCTCGCGCTGTTCCCCAAGCCGGACGGCGTTCGGGCCGACCACACCGTCGTCAGCTTCCAGGTGACGGACATCATCGCCAGCGTCGCCGACCTCGAACGGTCCGGCGTGGTGTTCGAGGACTACGACCTTCCCGGTCTGACCACGGTCGACCACGTCTGCGTGCTGGGGTCCGAGAAGGCCGCCTGGTTCAAGGACAGTGAGGGGAACTACCTCTGCCTGCACGAGGACCTGGCTCCGTAGGCCCGCAGGAACACGAGGAGTCGTGATGGTCGGCGCGAAGCCGGTCCGTCCCGCCCGACCCCGAAATCACGTTGGGCCCGAACCCGGGCCCAACGGCTTTGTGCGTATCCCGGGGGGGGTTCGGGCTACGCAACCTCGCGGAGGCCCTGGGCCTCCATCAGGGATGCCAGCTTCTGCAGCGACTGGTTCTCGATCTGCCGGATGCGCTCACGCGTGACGTTGAACGTGCGGCCGACCTCGTCGAGTGTGCGGGGGTGCTCGCCGCCCAGGCCGTACCGGAGTTCGAGGACGCGACGCTCGCGGTAGCTGAGCGTGTTGAGGACGTCGCGCAGAGCCTCGGACCGGAGCAGGGCGTCGGTGGCGTCCTCAGGTGAGGGCGCCTTGTCGTCCGCGATGAACTGGCCGAACTCCGACTCCTCGTCGTCGCCGACCGGACGCTCCAGCGAGACCGGGGTCTGAGCGCTGCGCTTGATCGACTCGATCTCCTTGACTTGGAGCTCGGTGACCTCCGCGATCTCCTCGTTGCTGGGCTCGCGCCCCAACTCGGCGACCAGCTTGCGCTCGGCGCGGTTGATCTTGTTGAGCTTCTCCACGACGTGGACCGGCATGCGGATGGTGCGGCCCTTGTCGGCGATGGCGCGTGCCACGGCCTGACGGATCCACCAGGTGGCGTAGGTCGAGAACTTGAAGCCCTTGCGGTAGTCGAACTTCTCCGCCGCGCGGACGAGGCCGATGGTGCCCTCCTGGATGAGATCGAGGAAGCCCAGGCCCTGGTTGCGGTAGTTCTTCGCGATGGACACGACGAGGCGCAGGTTGGCCTCGACCATCTGCCGCTTGGCGTCCAGGTCACCGAGCTCGATGCGCTTGGCGAGGGACACCTCCTGGCGGGCGGTGAGGAGCGGCACCTTGCCGACGTCCTTCAGGAAGAGCTGCAGGGAGTCGGTGGTGGTGTCGGCACGAAGGTTGAGTTTGCGGGGCGGCCGGTCGGCCTCCTCGGCGAGCTTGGCGTTCCGGGCCTCGGCCTCCTCGTCGTCGACGAGTTCGACACCCAGGTCCTCAAGGGCGGGGCGAACCTCTTCGACGGGGGGCGCATCGAGGTCAGCCGTCTCGAGCGTCTCCTCGAGCTGACTGATCGCGAGGAACCCGAACTCCTGGCCGCGCGCGACGAGCGAGCGGACATCCGGATTTGCCAGCAGTTCCTTGAGCTTCATCAATCCTCTTTCACGTTCACCGACGACACAGGGTAGAACACGTGTTCGATTGTACCGCTTTACTTTTGAAAGTCAAGTGGTCGCCGTCGACTCCGTGGACCATCGGCAAAAGCCGTACGGCACTTGAAAGGGCTCCGGGTACGTCGGAGGTCTGGAGCCCGATCGCGAACGATGCTCCCATTCGCTGCTTAGCACCGGGTTAAGCCGGGGTGGCAGGGGGGTGAAGGTTGGCGCTCCACGCCCAGATCCCTGCCAGGGTCGGCGCCGACCCTGGGCGTTCTCGGGACTAGGGGGTCGTGGGGGGTGTGGTCGAGGACGTGGCGGCCGCGAGGAACGTCGCCGCCTGCTTACCGAAGTCGCTGTCCGGGTCGAGGGCGATGGTCCTCTTGAGGGCGGGTACGAGCGCCTCACGATCGCTGCGATAGGTGGCCACCATCGCCTGATGGAACGCCACGAGCTGGTTCGTCGGGTGGGCCGCGGCGAGATCGTCGAGTGCGACGGCGGCACGGTTGAGGCCCTCCTCCCCGGACGCGGATGCGTCGAGGAGGATCGTGCCCACACGTGCGTCGAGGGCGTCCGGATCGATGGCGAGCGCCCGACCGTAGAAGAGCGACGCGTTCTTCAGATCACCGAGGTACTGATAGGCGAATCCGAGGTTCGTCCAGTTCTCGGGCGTGTTGTCCATCGTGGCGAGCTCTTTGAGCTTCAGGATCTGGGCATCCGCGGTCGTCTCCTTCTGGACCTCGGCGGGGAACGTCCGGTCGAGATACAGGCGGAGCGGCGGCAACCCCTCGGGAATGGCGCTCTCGACCGGCTTCGGCGAGTCGTCGAGCGCGGTCGCCACGACGAGGGCGACCCCGACCAGGGCGATCCACACGCCGATGGCGATGGCCAGGTTGCGGCGGTTGACGTTCGCGAACCGCGACGGTGCCGGCGCGGGCGGGGGGCTGACCTCGGTCGTCACGGTCCATAGGTAAGCACACGGCCTCGCGCGGGGTTCCCCGCGGGGTCGAACGCGGGTCATCTGTCCGGCGCCCGTTCAGGTCCGTGCGATTCCTGCCGATGGGGTGGCGATGTCCTTCCTCCACGCACTGGATGCACTCAATGAGCATTGACCTCGGACGAATCCTCCGGTTCGCGATCGACAACGGCGCGAGCGACATCCACCTCAAGGTCCCGTCCCCTCCGGCCCTCCGGCTGCACGGGACGCTGGAGCGCATCCCCAAGGCGCCGCCCCTGGCGTCCGCCGACACCGAGCGCTTCCTGCACGAGATGCTCGCGAACTACCCCGACAAGCTCCAGGAGTTCGAGGAGACCGGCGGCGCCGACTTCTCGCACGCCCGTGAGGGTATCGGCCGTTTCCGCGTGAACGCGTTCCGCCAGCGCGGCTCGGTCTCGCTCGTCATGCGTGCCGTCCCCTTCAAGGTCCCGGAGCTCCACGAGCTCAATCTCCCCGGCGCCGTGCGCGCCCTCGCGGAGGAGGAGCGCGGAATCGTCCTGGTCACCGGCACCACCGGTTCCGGTAAGAGCACCACGCTCGGCGCGATGATCGATCACATCAACCGGTCCACGAAGAAGCACATCGTGACCGTGGAGGATCCGATCGAGATCCTGCACACCGACCGCCTGTCGATCATCAACCAGCGCGAGGTGGGCATCGACACCGGATCGTTCGCGGACGCCATGCGCCGCGTCATGCGTCAGGACCCGGACATCATCCTCGTCGGTGAGATCCGTGACCTGGTCACCATGGAGACCGCGCTGAACGCCGCGGAGACCGGACACCTCGTGTTCTCGACGCTCCACACCCTGGACGCCACCGAGACCGTGAACCGCGCCATCGGCTTCTTCCCGCTGCACCAGCAGATGCAGGTGCGCGCGATGCTCGCCGGAACACTCAAGGGCGTCATCTCCCAGCGTCTCGTGAAGACGCAGGGCGGTGCGGGCCGCGTGCCCGCCTGTGAGGTGATGGTCATGACCGGACGCGCACGCGACTTCATCCTCGACCCCGAGCAGACCGGAAACCTCTCCGAGGTCATCCGCGAGGGCGAGTTCTACGGGATGCAGACCTTCGACCAGTCGCTCTTCGGCCACGTGCAGGAGGGGCGCATCACGGTCGACGAGGCCATGCGTGCCGCATCCAGCCCGCACGACTTCAAGCTCATGCTCGAGGCCGGGCAGGCCCGCCGCGGTGCGCCGCAGCTGGCATCTGAGCCCGTCGCCCAGGGCGCGTAGAGATCCCTCGAAAGACGGTCCTCACCGGACTTCGAACGGCCCATGCTCCGAACGGTGCGTGGGTGTGGTCGCGCATCGTCATCGCGTCACTCCGTGTGGTGAGATATCTCACCACACGGAGTGACCGACACGGCGACGTTTCCGGATGTCTGACGGAAGCGTCGTGAGTCGCGCTAAAATTGTCCGCATGGCCGCCGATGAGGGACACATGTGTGACTGTCCCGTCACCGCGACGGAACGGATCATCTCGGGGAAGTGGACCATCCGCATCCTCCGTGACCTCGCCGGCGGGGCCCAGCGGTTCTCGATGCTGGAGCGATCGCTCACCGGTATCAGCACCCGCACGCTGTCGCAGCGCCTCAAGGTGCTCGAGATCGAGGGGATCATCGCCCGGTCGGTCGATGGAGACGGTGCGTGCCGCGCCGACTACTGTCTCACCGCGAAGGGCACCGAGCTCCTCCCGGTGATCGAGGCCATGCGGCGGTGGGGTGAGCGCTGGGGCGAATTCCCGGAGTCCGTGGCAGAACCGAACGGCGCGGTGACCCCCGCTGCCGGAAATCTCTAGAAGGAGCGTGGGACATGGGTATTGACGACCTCGTCAACAAGGTGAACCTCGACGGCCTCGTCGACAAAGCCAAGGAACTCGTCGGCGATCGTGACATGGACGACCTGAAGGAGGACGCCGCGGAGCTGCTGGACATCGCCAAGGGCGACGGCAGCATCACCGACAAGGCGAAGGACGCCATCGAGGCGGTCAAGGACCCCGGCGCGCCCGGTCCCGGCTGACTCAGAGCTTCGCGGCGGGCGGCCCC
>CAYOSM010000005.1:6335-38946 GCA_964406645.1 uncultured Bifidobacteriaceae bacterium
AGGACCCCGGCGCGCCCGGTCCCGGCTGACTCAGAGCTTCGCGGCGGGCGGCCCCCTCATATCGGCGGGCCGCCGGCCATACTCCGTGCGGTGAGGCGGATCGCGATTCGTGTGGAGCCGGCGTTCGCGGCACGGGCGTGTGGATGGGGTGCCCGTGTCACGTCTTAACGCACGCTCCGTCGCTAGAAGTGGGCCGTTCATCCGGCGGTCACTCGTGACCGGCGCTTCTCAGAGAACGTACTCGCCGATCAGGCGACCAATCGCACGGATGTCCACCTGGTCCTTGAAATCGAGATGGACCTTGCCCAGGCCGGAGAACCACAGCTCGAGTTCCGCATCGAGGTCAAATCGTCCCGCCGTCTCCACGCTCCAGGCCTGGATCTTGTTGTACGGAAGTGACGTGTAGTCCCGCTTCTTGCCGGTCATCCCCTGAACGTTGACGGTGATGAGGCGCTTATCGGTGAAGATGGCGGAGTCGCGCATGCCGCGGAAACTCATCCGGATGACCTCGCCATCCATGAGGAGCGGTCCGACCTCCTCAGTGGCCTCGGCCACGTCGGTGGGCTTGAGTTTGAGGAAACTGGCGTTCTGAAAATCGATCATGCCGGGGAGCGTACGGGCCCGCTCTGCGGAGCGTGCCGCCGTCTCCGCTCGCGCCAGGCATCACGACGCGACTCCCTGGATCAGCCCGGCCGGCGTGAGCGCAGGAAGCGCAGGGGGATGTAGATCGTCTGCGGTACGCGGCGGGCGAGGGTGGCGCGCAGATCCTCCTGCCCCTCCTCGTCCAGCATGTAGGCGATGTGCGTGCGGCCGAAGAGCGCCCAGGCGTCGTCCTCGGTCTCCAGGATCGCCGGGAGCTGTACGTCGCGCTCCTCGGGGCGGAGGAAGCCGGCGTCCGAGAAGGCCCGTGCGTCGTCGGGCTCGAGCGGGATGCTCGCCCGGGTGGCGCGGCCCGAGAGGCCCGCGGGCACGTGCCGGGCGATGACGGCCATCACGGCGCCCATGAAGGCCGAGTCGACCGGCCGAAGGCGGTCGAACGCGCTGACGCTCGCGACGAACCGTCCGCCGGGGCGGAGCACGCGGCGGATCTCCGTGAGCGCGGCGGGGAGGTCTTGGAACTCCTCCAGGGAGAGGCTCGCCACGGCGCAGTCGAAACCCTTGTCCTCGATGCCGACCATGCGTTCGGCCGCGACGTTGACGTAGGCGATGGGAAGATCGTCGGGGGTGCGCTGACGCGCCATCTCCAGCGCGCGTGCGCAGGGGTCGATTCCGACCACCATGCCCGTGGGTCCGACGATGTCGGCGGCGGCACGGGCGGCGCCTCCGGATCCGCACCCGATGTCGATGATCCGCTCACCCGGCATGATGGACGCCCACGCGAGCAGGCTGCGGTAGATGTTGACCTGCCCGTTGCCCGTGAGCGGGGCGATGGTGTCCTCGGTGGCCGTGGGGTCGATCGCGTGGACGGCGTTGTAGAACGAGGACGCGAGCGGACCGCGGAACCGCTCGCCGGACGCGAGACGCCCGCGGAGCTCGCGGAGGCGCGTCTCCCGGTCGGGGACCACATCGGGGCCGGCTGCGGACGAGGGCACGGCGACATCGGACATGGGAAGACGATACCGCGACGCGCCGGGCTCGGGCGTCCGCGAGGGGGTACGTGGCGACCGTCCGGGCCGGCCGAGGGCTATCCACCCGCCCGCCCCGGCCAACCGCCGGACCGCCTTCAATGGCGGCCCCTCGTGGCCTTCAACGGCGGTGGGTCCTGATGGTTACGCGGTTCTACCGTTGACGGGTTTCGTGCTGGACACGCGCCTGCGTTGTCTCGGCCCGGCGGAGGGGCATCCTCCCGCCCGCCCCGGCCAACCGCGGGCCGCCTTCAATGGCGGCCCCTCGTGGCCTTCAACGGCGGTGGGTCCTGATGGTTGCGCGGTCCTACCGTTGACGGGTTTCGTGCTGGACACGCGCCTGCGTTGTTACGGCCCCGGCGGAGGGGCATCCTCCCGCCCGCCCCGGCCAACCGCCGGGCAGCCTGAAGGGCGGTCTCTCGTAGTCGTCAACGGCAGGGGGCCGTGAAGTCGGCTGGGTCCTGTCGTCGACAGGGTGGCCGCGATTCCACGGTGCGCTGCCTCGGCGCCTGCGGCCGTCGGGTTCACCTCGTAGCATCCGGGTCCGTGGACCTCCGTCATCTGGTCACCTTCTGCGCCGTGGTCGACCGCGGGTCGTTCTCGGCCGCGGCCGAGGAACTCGGCATCTCGCAGCCCGCCGTCTCGGCGCAGATCCGCTCCCTCGAGCAGCGTGTCGGGGAGCGGCTGCTCGATCGGCACGGACGGGGGGCGTCGCTCACCGAGGCCGGCCGTGTCCTCGAGGGGTACGCCCGGCGCATGCTCGCCCTGGAGGACGAACTCGACCGCGAGCTCGGAGAGTCCAACGAGCGCATCTCCGGGCAGCTCGAGATCGGAAGCTCCACCGGCCCCGGGGAGGTCCTGCTCCCTCCGCTCCTGGCTGAGTTCCGCGCCCGGCATCCCGACGTGCGCGTCAGCCTCATCGTGAGCGACACCCGCACCATCTGCCAGCAGGTGGCCGACGGGGAGATCGAGCTGGGCATCGTCGGCACGGACCGCCCGCAGCGCGGTCTCGTCGTCACCCCGTTCATCAGCGACGAGCTCATCGTGATCACCCCGCCGGGGCACCCCCTGGCGAAGGAGGAGACCATCGATCTGGCGACGCTGGTGCGTCACCCGGTCATCCTCCAGCAGCGGGGGTCGGGTGTCCGCGACGTGGTGGAGCAGGCGCTCCGCACGGCGGGCCTGAAGCCATCGGACCTCCAGGTCGACATGGAGCTGGGACTGCAGCAGTCCGTCAAGGCCGCCGTCATGGCGGGGCACGGCATCACCGTCATCTCGCGCCGCGCCGTCGAGCAGGAGCTGGCGGACGGGGTCCTCGCGGGGATCGCATTCAGCGGCTCGGATCTCCGGCGCGATTTCGCAACCGTCGGAGCCGTGGGGAGGACCCCGTCGCGGGTGACGAGCGCGTTCCTGGCCTTCGCGGCGCCACGGCTCGGGGTCGCGGACGACCGGCCATAACGCTTTCTTATGACGCCCATCGATAGAATGCGTGGCAGATGACCACGTCCCAATGTGATGTCCTCGTCGTCGGCAGCGGGGGAGCCGGCATGAGCGCGACGGTCGCCGCGTCGGACGCCGGCGCGACCGTGGTCCTCGTGACCAAGTCGGCGCTCGGCGCCTCCAACACCGGACGGGCGCAGGGCGGCATCCAGGCGGCCGTCGGCGCGGGCGACAGCACCGGCGATCACTTCGAGGACACGTTCGCCGCCGGGCACGACGCCGCCCGGCCCGAACTCGTCCGCGCGCTCGTCGGCGACGGTCCGGATGCCATCGGCTGGCTGGACCGCCTGGGTGTCGGGTTCACCCGTGAGGGGGACGGCTACCGCGTCATCCGCTGCGGGGGTGCGCGCGCCCCACGGCTTCTCCAGTCGGGTGAGCGCACCGGCGCGGAGATCGTGAAGGCGCTGCGGGGTGCCGTCCGCGCCTCTGGCGCGGACGTGTGGGAGACGACGGCGCTCACGTCGCTCGAGCGGAATGGCGACGGCTGGCGGGCGGTCGTCGACCGACGCGGCGAGACCGAGGAGATCGTCGCCCGATGCGTGGTGCTCGCCGCCGGCGGGGGGCTCGCCGGCGAGGCCGCCGCGCGCGGAATCGGCAGCACCAATCATCCGGACGCGACTCCGGAGGTCCTGCGGATGGCGGTCGACCTGGGGGCCGAGGCCGTCCATCTCGACTCCTGGCAGTACCACCCGACCGGGTCCGTCTGGCCCGAGGCCCTCGCGGGCTACGCGCTCCCGGAGACCACCCGCGCCTACGGCGCGACGCTCCACGACGCGAACGGCGAGCGGTTCGTCGACGAGCTCGCGCCCCGGGACGTGGTGGCACAGGGGATCGTCGACGTCGTCGAGGCCGGGCGCGGGGTCACGGCACCGAACGGCCGGTCGGCCGTGTGGCTCGACACGGCGGCCATCGACCGCGTCAACGGGGAGGGCTTCACCGCCGAACGCCTCTCCTACGTCATGCGCCGGTACGCCAAGGCCGGCATCGACATCACGCGCGAGCGCGTGCTCGTGTACCCGGTGCTGCACTACCGCAACGGCGGGCTCCTCATCGACGAGGACGGGCGCACGACGCTTCCCGGCGTCTTCGCAGCGGGCGAGATCAGCGGAGGGGTGCACGGCACCAACCGCCTCATGGGCAACTCACTGCTGGACACGATCGTGTTCGGCAGACGTGCGGGGCGGGCAGCGGCCCGCGCGGCACGGACAGAGCGGGACAACGGTCGCTCCGACCGAGACCAGCGAACGGCAAGCGAGGTTACGTGATCATGGATCGACCGACATTTCTGACACTGCCGGACCGGACGTCGAAGCCCCGCGGGCTCGGCCTCACGCACGTGATCGACAAGGGCCAGACCCTCACGCAGATCAGGGAGTGGTTCGACACCTGCGGCGACTACGTCGACATCGTCAAGCTCGGGTGGGGCACGTCGTACGTCACGCACAACCTGCGCGAGAAGCTGGCCCTCTACCGGGACCTCGGCGTCCCCGTCGTCCTCGGCGGCACCCTGCTCGAGGCGGCTATCGCGCAGGACCGGGTGGACGAGTACCGCACGTGGATCGGCCGGCTGGGGCTGACCCACGTCGAGGTGTCCGACGGCACCATCGAGATCCCGCACGAGGAGAAGCTCGAGCTCATCCGGACATTCGCGGAGGACTTCACAGTGCTCTCCGAGGTCGGCTCGAAGGACGCCAACACCATTCTCGCGCCCTACAAGTGGGTGGAGGCCGTCCGCACCGAGATCGAGGCCGGGGCCTGGAAGGTCATCACCGAGGCACGCGAGACCGGGACGGCGGGCATCTTCCGTCAGAACGGCGAGGTCCGGCAGGGCCTCGTGGACGAGCTCGTCGACCACATCGACCCCACGCGCTTTCTCTTCGAGGCGCCGCAGAAGCCGCAGCAGGTCTGGTTCATCTCGCAGTTCGGCCCGAACGTGAACCTCGGGAACATCGCCCCGGACGAGGTGATCTCCCTGGAGACCCTCCGTCTGGGCCTGCGCTCCGACACCCTCGGGCTGACGGCGCGGCTCGACGTCGACGACGCGGAGGCCGCCGGCGGTCTGTGGCGTACCGTGCAGCGGGCGATCCCCTCGGACTTCGCCATCTGACCCGGGAAGGGCGCGCGGCGCCCAGCGCGGGAGGCAGAATGCCGACCATGCGCAAACGGATCGCCGCCCTCGTCCTCATCGGAATGGTCGCCCTTCCCGCCACCGCGGTCGCCGATCGTCCGGCGGGGCACACCTTCACCTGGGGGCACGACCTCCGGATCAAGCTGGTGCCCGGCTGGAACGAGCGGAGGAACCCGTACACGGCGGCCCAGTGGACCAAGGTGATGAACGGGGTGCTGCGGAACGCCGGGACGAACGGCATGTGGTACTCCGGCGGAGCGGCGCTCCCGTTCGACCTGCCGCTCCATCCGACCGAGCCCATCAAGGGATGGTTCACCCCCGCCAACTTCATGCGGCTCCATCGGACCTACGGCATGAGGTGGGACGTCAACCTGGACCTGCGCGTGGCCCAGCTCGCGAAGGACAGGAAGTGGCACACGTCCTGGAACATCAAGAACGGCATCCCGGCGCGGCGCTACCTGATGGTGGGCCCGGGCTGGGATCGCGCCGCCAAACAGGAGATCCGGCGGCTCGTGCCCCGCTACCGGAACCTGCCCTACAAGAACTACTACAACGGCGTGGACGAGCCCATGGTGTTCCCGCCGGCGGGCCCGGCGGAGCGGTCGGCGTTCGCCCGGCGGATGACGGCGACCATCCGGGCCACCTACGGGGTGTCGCCGCCGAAGTCGAGCGCCGCCGAGACCGAGAACCCCCGCGAGGGGCTGAAGTGGGTGGCGTTTAACCGGTGGGCGAGCGATCGCTTCTTCACGCTCCGCAAGGGGCAGGTGGACCTCATCCGCAGGCTCGATCCGACGGCCGTCGTAAGCCCCAACGACTACGCGTTCATCGACGGCTTCATGCCCTGGGACTACACCCGGCTGGGTGAGTTCGCCGACGTCGTGGAGCTCGATCCCTACGTGTCGTACGACGAGGCGAAGAACCCGGGGCGCGGGCGGTACAACCCCGGCTTCGGCAGCAAGTTCATGTACGACCTGACCGGCAAGCGCGTCCGCACGATCGTGCAGGCGTTCCCGTATCAGGGCTACAAGGTCCGGCCCGCCGACCTGTGGACGTGGACCTCGCAGGCGCTCCGGGCGGGCGCGACCGACGTCACCCTCTACTCGGAGACGAATCCGCGCATCACCGACAGGAAGCTGTACGCGGAGATGATGAAGGTGGCGTCCGCCGTCCGCGGCACGCGCATCCCGGACGCGCCCTCCGACCCCGCCACGGTCGTCGTCTACAACACCGCGAGCGAGGCGCAGGGGAGGACGAACGAGCCGTTCGCGGTCCGGCCCCGCACCCGGGCGAACGCGATGTACACCACCTACTCGGTGCTGGGCGAGCTCGCGGGCTCGTCCTTCGCGTTCGACTCGGACACGCGTCTTCAGGCCGATCCCACCCGCCTCGCGCGGGCGAGGACGATCTACCTGCCGCGGGCCGACATCGTCGATCGCCCCATGGCCGACGCGCTGGTCGCCTGGGTGCGGGCGGGCGGGACGCTCGTGGTCACGGACCCCCACGCCTTCACGTGGACTCCGCGGGGTGAGCCCATGGCGGACGTGCGCGCCGCGCTCATCGGGAGCGACATCGCTCCGGCGACCGGTCCCGTCACCGTTGCCGCGGGTGCGCTCGGTCCGTCCGGACCGGCGGCGCCGACCACGGTCGCGATGTCGCCGGGCGGCAAGTTCGCGTCGCCCCCCGCGGACGCGACGGTCATCGGCGTCACCCGCCACGGCGAGCCGTCGATCATCACGCGGAGCGTCGGATCGGGTCGCGTCGTCGCCTTCGCCGGGCAGGTGATGTACCCCAAGACCCTCGACGGGCCGGGTGGTCTCGTGGATCTGGTCGCCGGCATCCAGCGGATGCAGGGTGCGCCGCTCGGCCTTCCCGTCTGGCGGTGGGAACTCCCCGGCACCGCCCGGCCCGGCCGGCTCCCGTGGAAGACGGCGATCACCCCTCCGACGATCACCTCGTAGACCGGATCCACCGGCGGGGGCGCTTCCGGGGCGTCCCCGCCGGACGAGGGCTCACCCGGCTTCCGGCGGGCGGTCCTCGCGTGCTCCTATCCTGGTGTGCGTGCCACTCTTCATCTGCCCCGGATGCGGCCGGCGATCCGTCTCGGACCGGCATGCCGGCCACCAGCCGAGCGGCTGTCCGACCTGCGGCTTCGGCTTCCTGTTCGAACTCCTGGACGACTACTACCCCGGGCCCCGCACCGGTCTGATCGTGTGCGACCGCTCGCGGATCGTCATCGCCGCCGGTGCCGGCGCGGTGGCGGCCACCGGATTCCGTGAACGGGACATGCTCGGACACGAGGTCCGTGAGGTTCTCGGGTTGTCCTTCAAGGAAGGTGAGGATCCGATCGCCCGAAGCCTGGAATGGGGCGTCCGGGCGCTCGACGTACCGTGCTCATACCGTCCCAACGGCCTGGGTCAAACGCGTGGTGCGACGCTCGATCTGTTTCCCGCGTATGACGACGACGGCGGACTTCTCGTTGCTCTGACACCCATTCGCGGAGCCGTCCTCGCGCAATAGGCGCCGCCACCTGGGAATCCGCTCGTAACCCCTGTAATTCGCCCTGTCCACATGACATCATCCGGATGTGCTCAGGGGAACTCTGACGATCAGCCTCCGTTGAGTGGCTACGAGGAAACGCCGGCGCGACGCGCGAGAGGTCGGACACCTCTCCTGCCCCCGGCTCCCCCGACGACGGATCTCACGGATCGTGAGGAGTTCCGTCAGATCCTCGACGACATCCTCTCCACGGCCGAGCGTCTCCATCGCAGCATCTCGCTCGTGATGATCCAGATCACCCGCACGGGGCGGGCCACGTTCACCGTCCGGCTCGCGACGGCGCTCTCCAATGTGATCCGGAAGACGGACGGCGTGTGGCGTCTGGGCCCGCGGACGCTTCTCCTGGCGCTCGCCGACGTGGACGGGGCCGCTGCCGCGGCGACGGTGGGGCGCCTTCGCGTGTGGATGGCCAACCAGGCGATGGTGCCGCTCACGCTCGCGTGGTCGACGGCGTCACCCAGGATCGACGCGGCCACTCTGCTCGAGCTGCTCGACGTCGAGATCGCGGCCGCGACGGGCGACACCCCCGACGACGAATCCCTATGAGGATCGCGGTATTCGGTGCGAGCGGCCTGATCGGACAGGCGCTCGATGCCGCGCTCCGCGCGGATGGTGCGCACGTGGTGGCGATCGGGCGGCACGGGGCGCAGGATCTTCCGGGACGTACGGGCGTGCAATGGGACGCGCAGTCGCCGCTCGATCCGTCCGTCCTCAGCGGATGTGACGCCGTCGTCAATCTCGCCGGTGCCGGTATCTCGAGACGGTGGACCCGCCGGGCCAAGGACGAGATCTTCGAGAGCCGCGTCCGCGTGACCGAACACGTCGCGGATGCCGTGGTGCACGCCGGTGTACCGGTCCTCGTGAACGGCAGCGCCGTCGGCTACTACGGCGCGGGCGAGCAGCCCGTCACCGAGCGTGCCGCTCACGGAACGGGTTTTCTCGCCGACCTCTGCGTGGCATGGGAGACCGCGGCCCGGCTCGCCGAGAGCTCCGGGACCCGTGTGGTGCGGATCCGCACCGGCATCGTGCTCTCCACCGAGGGCGGTGCGCTCCCGGCGATGGTTCGTCCCGCGCGACTGGGACTCGGCGGTCCCATCGGCGGCGGCGACCAGTGGTTGCCCTGGATCCACATCGACGACGCCGTGGGTGTGCTCCGGTTCGCGATCCTCACCGCCGCGATCGCGGGACCGGTCAACATGGTCGCTCCTGGGGCGGTGCGGCAGAAGGAGTTCGCCGACGCCCTCGGCGATGCGCTCGGCCGGCCCTCGTTCATGCCGGCGCCGCGTCTCGCGGTCCGCGCACTGCTGGGCGAGGCGGCCTCCACCGTCACCACCGGACAGCATGTGATCCCCGCGGTGCTGGAGGCGGCGGGATACGCGTTCCGGTTCCCGACCCTAGAGCCCGCACTCGCCGACCTGCTGGGAACGCCCGCGGCATAGACCCGTCAGGCCGTTCCGCGAAGGAGCGGCAAGAGGGACGGCGGTCAGTCCGCCGGCTCGTCCTCCGGGAAGAGACGACGGATCTCGACCTCGGCCTTCAGCCACAGCTCTCGCACGTAGGTGGTGGCCACGTGGTACCGGGCGCCGGGGAGATTCCGCAGCAGGTTGATCTGGTCGGGATCGGGCACGCGCTGCTCCTCGAGGTCCGCGAGCTGATTGCGGTAGCCGCCGATCATCTCGGCCATCTCGAAGTGCTTCAGCATCAGCTCGTCCAGAAAACGGTCGACCGATTCAAACGTCGCGGGTTCCTGATCCATGCCGCAACAGCCTACCGGCCTCTCCGGGTCTCGGCGATCCGGTCTGCGGAGGGACGCGCGCCGGCCCGGTCGAGCGGGGTAATGGTTTGCGGGCCAGATTCCGATAACGGTTGTGCGGTGTCGTCTCGCGCGGACGGGTGAAACCCCGACGCAGGTTCCGCAGACAGCCACAGTTCCGTCGCCGAATGACCATTTCTTCCCTTGAGGACATACACTTGATACCCTTTTTGGGAGTTATTGGACCGTACGGATACGGACCAACGATGGAGTTGCCAAGGATGGTAGGTGCATGACGGTCACCCGCTCGATATTTCGACGGACCGGCGGCTTCGGCGTCGCCGGGTGTCCGATCGCGACGGATTCGTGTCGCGCTCGGTCGCTTCGTCTGCCCGTTGAGTCATCCGTCGCCACCGCCCGCCGGGGAGGCGCTGACCGTGCCTGATCGAACGACGCGAAAGCGGAACGAGGCGGGCTTCACGATGGTCGAGCTGATGCTCGCCCTCGTGGTGATCGCGATCTTCATGAGCGCGATCGCGATGGCGATGATGACCGCTATGCGCTCCAACCGGAGCGACACGAACCGGATGGCGAGTTCCAACCTCGCCGCAACCATGATGGACCAGGTCCGCGCTCGGGACTGGGACGACCTGGTCAGCGACCGCGGCACCCACACCATCGTCTCACCGAAGACGATGGTGAACGGCGTCCAGTACACGGTGAATCAGACGATCGAATGGCAGCCCGGTAACGGGACGCTCACGAACTGCGGATCCGGGGCCAATGCCGCGAACGTGGCATACCTGCGGGTCGACCTCGCCGTCAGCTGGCCCAACATGGGGGCCGTCCGCCCTGTGACCAACACCACGCTCGTCGCGCCCCCCGTCGGCCAGTTCAACACCGCGACCGGGGCCGTCGCGACACAGGTGACAGACAATGAGGGCAATCCGCAGTCCGGAGTGACCGTACAGCTCCTCCAGGGGGCGACCGGCTCGACCGTGGCCGACTCGCAGGCAACCACCTCCGAGGGCTGCGCCTTCTTCCCGTTCCTGCCGGACGGCAGCACCTACCGGCTGAAGGTCGCCAAGGCCGGATACGTGGACCTGGCGGGTGTCTCCGAGCCCGTCTCGTCCGCCACCCTGGTCACGACCGGCGCCGTCACCTCCATCCCCCCGTTCATCTACGACCGTGCGGCCACGATCGTCGCGACGATCACGCCGACCAAGACCGCGTACATGCCGACCCCGCTGATCCCGATCACACTGGCCAACAGCCTCATCCAGCCGAGCGGCTGGCGGCCGGAGGCGGGCACGGGCACGAGCACCGTGCGTACCCTGGCGACGGTCTTCCCGTTCTCCGACGGCTACTCCGCGTGGCCGGGATGGTGCAAGGAATCCGATCCGGACGCCTATCTGGATGAGCCGACGGACCCCTCCCTCCGCGCGCCTCTGATCCCCGTCACCTCCGGGGGGACGTCGGCCACCGCCCTCTCGGTCCCCACGCTCGACGTGCTCGTCCGGCAGTCCAACGGCACTGCGCGCACCAGCCAGGCCATCACGCTCTACTACGCCGGCTCGGATCCGTCGTGCACTCCTCCCAACGTCACGTACGGCGGCGTGACCGACGGGTCCGGACGGATCACCGTCGCGATTCCGTACGGCACGTGGCAGGTCCGCGCCAATGGCCGGACCGCATCCGGCGGCTGGCCGACGATCGAGGTCACCCCGCAGAACTCGATTCCCTCACAGGCGGTGACGGTGGTGACGACATGATGAACGCTCCTTCTCGCCGCCGGATGTACCAGGACGGCCAGTCGCTCATCGAGATGATCACCGTCGTCGCGATTTTCCTCATCGCGATGGCGATCATCACGTCGGCGTTCCTCATGACGCAGAAGACCTCGGACGTGGTGGACAACCGCTTCGAGAACCAGGGCGAGGCGCAGAAGCTGATCGCCGCTCTGTCCCGGGACGTGCGCAGTGCGACAAAGCTCGCGCCGACCGTGGCGGAGCCGGATCCCTCGCCGTTCCTCTGCGCGAGGCGGGATCGCATCGCCTTCTACGCCAACCTGAGTTTCGTCTCACCGCCCACCGCGGTCTCGAACGCCGACCGCGGATGGCCGGATATCGTCGATCTGCTCGTCGACCCGGCGGATCCCAAGGCACCCATCCTCCGCGAGTACACATGGGTCGCCACGAACACCGGCAACGCATCCGCCACCGCTCCGGTGTACGCGTCGACGCCGGCCTGCAACTCCTCACTCCCGACGGGCTTCACCGCGCTCCGCCTCGTCGGCCAGTACGTCGCGAACACCCCATCGCAGCCGCTCTTCACCTACTACGACGGCGCCGGCAACGTGCTCACCCCGCCCGTGAACGGCAGCCTCTCGGCCGCCGATCAGCGTGCCGTCCGCAGCATCAAGATCTCACTCGAGGTGAGGAAGTCCACGGGGCGCTCCGTGAAGCCCTCGCATGTCGAGACCACCGTCATCCTGACCAACCTCGCGTAGCCAGCCCCCGGAGAGGCATCCATGCCCGTGCAACCGATTCCACCAAACCGCTCGAACGAGTCCGGTATCGCGCTCATCTCGGCGCTCCTCCTGGGCATCGTCGGGATCCTCCTGACAATCGGCCTCCTGACATACGCGATGGGTTCCGAGCCGCTTGCCAAGCGGCACACCGACTGGAACGCCGCGCTCGGAGCCGCTCAGGCGGGGGTCGACGACTACATCTACCGGCTCAACAAGGACCCCGAGTACTGGCACTACGGGTATGACACGCCCGTTCCCGGTGACAACGCGGCATTGACGACGTTCGTCGAGGTGCCGGGTGCCAAGCCGACCGACAGCATCACGCCCCAGTTCAAGTACCGGGTACTGTCGCCCCCGAACCCCACCACGGGCGCCCGCATCATCCTGGAGGTCACCGGGAAGGTCGGCAACGTCCAGCGGACGATGCGGGCGAGCCTGGCGCGTCGCGGATTCATGGACTACATGTACTTCACGGACTACGAGCAGCAGGACCCGATCCTGTCCGACAACGCCACCCTCGCCGCGCAGGTGTGCACGCACTGGTACGACCCGCCGGTGTCGGGGTACGACCGTGACGATGAGTGCACCGCGATCGGCTTCGGAGGTGGTGACGTCATCAACGGTCCGCTCCACACGAACGACTCGATCGGCGTCAACGGCGTCGTGACCTTCAACGGGCGGACCACGAGCAGCTGGGACACGGCGAAGGAGACACCGGTTCCCACCCGCAAGTGGCGCAATATCAACGGCAACGGGGTCCCGACGTTTCCCGCGAACCAGGGTGGCCTGAACGGCAACCCGATCTTCGCGACACGCCTCGACCTTCCGTCGTCGAACGCCAAGCTCTTCGACATCGCGGAGACCGGCGGATGCGTCTACACGGGCCCGACGAAGATCACGCTCAATTCGAACGGCACCATGAACGTGGCCAGTCCGAACTCGACCCGGATGGTCAACCCCGGATGCGGGACGGTCAGCGCGACCAACGGCGTCAACGCCACCGGTCTCAGCCTTCCGGCGAACGGCGTCCTCTACGTCCAGGCCAAGCCGACGTCCGGTCCGTACTCCACCTCGGTGTGCAAGATGACGAACCTGCCGCCGAACGACGCTACGAACGCGGCGGACTACAACCAGCCGTACTACGGCTGCGACAAGGGTGACGTCTTCATCCAGGGCACGCTCAAGGGGCGGCTCACCGTCGGTGCGGCCCGCGACATCAACATCATCGACGACACGGTCTACAACACCCCGCCCGCGAGTGTGAACGCCACCGACATGCTGGGGCTGATCGCGAACAACTTCGTGCAGACCTACCACCCGATCAACTGCGGCACGGACAACAGGGGCAGGCAGCGCCGGGCATCGGCGACGGCCAACATGTTCATCACGCCGTCCGTCGCGGCCTCGAGCAGCGCCCTCGCCAACTACGCGTGCAGCAACATCAATCCGATCATGAACCTCAAGGTGAACGCGGCCATCCTCGTTCTGAACCACTCCTTCCGCGTGCCCGAGTACCGGCAGGGCGCGGACATGGGGACGCTCACCGTCGACGGTGGCATCGCACAGAAGTACCGTGGTGCCGTCGCCCTCCTTTCCTGGAGCAAGAGGTCCGGCTACATGAAGGCCTACACCTACGACAAGCGCCTGTCCTACCAGTCGCCGCCGCACTTCCTCGACCCGGTGAAGTCGTCGTGGCAGTCCACATCATGGATGGAGACCAAGGCCGGCAGCTAGAGCCACACCTGGCGGCAGACGCTGTCGAAATCCACCCTCCGAAGGCCCCGGTGACGGGGCCCTCGGTCATTTCCGGAGAGAACCGGACCCGGTCCCGAACGCAGTCCGCATGGTCGGTCTGTCCGGCCCACAGTCCCACCGTCACCTCGATCGGGCCGCGGCGGGAAGGGGATGTCCACGGCTCCCGCGACGGCGCGCCCCGGACCCCTCCTGAGGGCCTCCGTGGCTCTTGGCCTGATGTCCCACATTGCGTCGCCGCCAGTTGCTCCATCGGGCCAAGGTGGGCGACGGGGTGCGCGACCTACATTCCTCGACATGACGCGGCCGTCCGGCCGCGACCGTCAACGAGGAGTAACAACGATGCGAATACGGATTCCACGGCTTCCAGCGTTCGCGGCGGTGGCCGCGATACTGCTGGTGCCCGCGATGGCGTCCGCGCAGGACCCGACCGTCGCGGACCAGCTGGCAAGTCAGGCGACCGCCATCAACCAGCTTCTGGTCTTCTTCGCGGCCGTCCTCGTTCTGTTCATGCAGGCCGGCTTCGCGATGCTCGAGATCGGCCTCTCCCGTATGAAGAACGCGGGAGCGGTCGCCGGAAAGATCGTCATCAACCTGGCGGTCTCATTCCTCATGTTCTGGGCGGTCGGATTCGCCCTGGCATTCGGCAACGGCAACGGCTTCGTGGGCCACAGCGGGTGGTTCCTCGATGTCAGCGACCCGCTGAACACGTTCACCGCCATCGCCGGCATCAGCGACACGCCGATCCACGCCCAGTTCTTCTTCCAGGTCGTCTTCGTGGCGATATCGCTCGCCATCGTCTTCGGGGCGATGCTCGACCGCACCAAGTTCGCGGCCTACATCATCTTCGGCGTCGTCTACGCCGGACTCATCTACCCGATCGTCGCCCACTGGACGTGGGGTGGCGGCTGGCTCGGTCAGGACGGATTCCTCGACTTCGCGGGATCGTCGATCGTCCACCTCCAAGGTGCCCTGGCGGCACTTGTCGGCACCATCATGCTCGGCCCGCGCATCGGGAAGTTCTTCAAGGGCAAGGCCGTCCCGATCCCGGGACACTCCATCCCGCTCGCCGTCCTCGGCGTGATCATCCTCTGGGTCGGCTGGATGGGCTTCAACCCCGGCTCCGCGCTGAACGCCGTCGACGTCAACTTCGCCGATGTCGCGGTCAACACCAACCTCGCGGCCGCCGCGGGCGTCATCGGGGCCACCATCGCCGCGTCGCTGCTCTTCAAGACGCTCGACGTCTCGCAGATCGCGAACGGCGCAGTCGCCGGTCTCGTCGCGATCACCGCGCCGTGCGCCTTCGTGGACCCGTGGGCCGCGGTCGTGATCGGCGTCATCGCCGGTCTCGCCGTTCCCCCGCTCGTCTTGCTCATCGACCGTCTGAGGATCGACGACCCGATCGGATGTCTTCCGGTGCACGGCATCGCCGGCATCTGGGGCACCCTGGCCATCGGCCTCTTCGCCACGGCGGAGCGGACGACGGACCTCGGCCTCGGCAAGAGCGCCGGACTCTTCCTCGGCGGCAGCGGCCAGCAGCTCTGGGTCCAGTTCTACGGAGTGGCCGTCACGGTCGCCTTCACCCTCACCGCGTCCTTCGCACTCTTCTACGTCATCAAGAAGACGGTCGGACTCCGGATCACCGAGGAGCAGGAGATCGCCGGACAGGACATCTCCGAGCACGGTATGTTCGGTTACCCGGAGCGGTTCATCGAGGTTCCCGGTGCTGAGCCGACCGCGGTGCCGGGGATGGGTGCCATGGCCACCATGACCGCACCGCCCCCCGTCTCATCGTCGACCACGGAGGTCGCCTCGTGAAGAAGATCGAAGCCTTCATCCGGCACGAGGCATTCGACGACATCCGCAACCAGCTCGACTCCATGGGCATCCCGTCGATGTCGTTGAGCGAGGTCAAGGGCTCGGGCCGTCAGAAGGGCTACACGGAGAACTATCGGGGTGCCAAGACCACGATCTTCCTCCGGCCGAAGCTGAAGCTCGAGATCGTCGTCAACGACGAGGATGTCGACAGGACCCTCGACACGATCATCCAGCACGCCCACACGGGCGAGCCCGGTGACGGGAAGATCTTCGTCTTCAACGTCGAGGAGGCGATCCGGGTCCGGACCGCGGAGCGGGGCCCCTCCGTCCTCGAGACCCATGAGGACGACGAGGCCTAGGGCCCGATGTCGGTACGAGGATGGGGCGAGGGGGCTTCGGCCCGCTCACCCCATCCGTCGTCCGGGCGGATGGCACCGTCGGTGTCTCCATGTCCATGACGGCATGAAGTGGGTACCCGGCGGCGATGGTTCATCGGATGTTCACTCCCGGGCGTCCACGTGGCAAGCAGCGACACTCTTCGGCTCCGGCATGTGTCGCCGCCAGCCCCGTGTGGCTGGCGGCGGCGGACGGCCGGTCACACGACGTCAGTCGTGCGGCCCGTGATCGCTGAGGGCGATGGCGGTCATGGCCCCGTCCCCATCGAAGCGGACCGGAAGCGTCAGCACGAACCGCGCGCCCACCTCGGAGTCCGCGAGGACGAGGTCGCCGCCGAGTGCACGCGCCAGCTGACGCGATATGGCCAGTCCCAGCCCGCTGCCGTCATGGCCGTCCGGCGCGGGACGTGACCAGAAGGGGTCGAACACGAAGTCGCGGAACTCGGCCGGGACGCCCGGTCCCGTGTCGGTGACGGCGAACGTGATGCGATCGTCCGGTGCCGACCGCGCGTCGAAGGTGACCGTACCGGGGGTCGGCGTCCACTTGAGCGCGTTCTCGATGAGGTTGGCGATGATGCGCCGGACACGCGCGGCGTCGGTCCGCATGCGGGGGAGGGGGGACGATGTGTTCCGGTACGTGATCGCCCGGCGTGCCGCTTCTCCCTCATGGGCGTGGAACGCGCGCGTCACCAGTTCGTCCGCATCGGTCTCATCGAGATCGATCGGGAACCGCCGCGCCTCCAGCTTGCCGAGGTCGAGGAGATCGGTCACGAGCTGCGAGAGGCGCTCGGACTCACTGTCGATGGCGGTCAGGGACCGGCCGGTCTGATCCGGGGGGACCACTCCGTCGGCAAGGGCCTGGGTGTGGCCGCGGATCGCCGTGAGGGGGGTCCGCAGCTCGTGCGTGACCCGCATCAGGAACTCGCGGTTGACGCGATCGCGCCGGCGGAGCTCCCGGACCATCGTGTTGAACGCCGAGGAGACCTCGGCGATCTCCTCGGGTCCGCCGTCCTCCACCTGGGTCGCGAGGTCGCCGCGACCGACGGCCAGCGCCGCATTCTGCAGGCGGTGAAGCGGGCGGAGGGCGCGGGACGTGAGGAGAAGGGAGATGATGACCGCCACGACCAGGCCGAGAAGCCCGGCGAGCAGGACGCGGGTCGCGATGTCCTTCCAGAGCGAGAAGAGCGCGGCGCGTTCCCGGGTCAGGATGACGGCGCCGATGATCTCGTCGTTGAACCGGAGCGGGGCCGCCGACGCGATGCGCCGCACACCGTCGTCGTCCGTGAACTCGAAGCGCTGGATGCCGTTCCGCTCCAGCTCGCTCCGGCTCACCTCCTTCAGCACCCCTCGGGCCAGAGCCGATCCCCCCGAGGGGTTCGGCTTGGGTCCCATGTAGATGAGATCCGTCCCCTCGCCGGCGATCGCTTCGAGGGTGGCGATCCTCTGGGCGGAGGGATCGTAGGCCGCCTCACCGGACTGGATGCCGGTGGTGAACTCCTCGCTGATCAGCGTCGCGATGCCGCGGGCCTTCGAGTCGAGGTCGCGTGCCTCCTGGTCGAAGGACTGCGTCCGCACCATCTGGAGCCCGAGGGCGGTGAACGCCGCGGTCGCCACGAGGAGGCCCGCCAGCGACGAGAGCGCGAGACGACCCCGCAGGGTCTTCCACAGGCTCATTTCTTGGCGGCGCCAACCTTGTAGCCGGTGCCCCACACCGTCTGGATGGGGCATGCGTCACCCAGCTTTCGTCGCAGTTGACGGACATGGACGTCGATCGTCCGACTGTCGCCGAGGAAGGTGAAGCCCCAGACGCGCTCGAGGAGCTGCTCCCGCGTGAGTACCACGCCGCGATTCTCGACCAGGGTGACGAGGAGATCGAACTCCTTCGGCGTCAGTGCAACCTGCTCGTCCGCGACGAAGGCCTCGCGCGGGCCGACCTCGACGCGGAGGTCGTCGATCTCGTAGGTGCGGAGCGCGCCGTCGTCCTCACTGGCGGCGGCCGCCGTGGTCCGCCGGAGGACGGCGCGCACCCGGGCGACGAGTTCCCGCGGGTTGAACGGCTTGGTCATGTAGTCGTCCGCACCGAGCTCCAGGCCGACCACGGTGTCGACGGCGTCGTCCCGCGCCGTGAGCATGACGATGGCGGGGGAGGTGCTCCCCGTCGCGCGCAGCCGCTTGGTGATCTCGTATCCGTCGAGTCCGGGAAGCATGAGATCGAGAACGATCAGCGCGGGATTCTCGCGCTGGGCCACGGCGAGGCCCTCGTCCCCGCGGTGGGAGACGGTCACGCTGAAGCCGGCGGCCTCGAGGTAGAGCTTCGCGAAGGACGCGATATTGGGCTCGTCCTCGATGATGAGGATGGCGGTCTGCTGTGCGGTGGCCACGGTCGACATTCTAGTTTCCCGCGGCGGAGGTCCTGTGGCGGGCCGGAGGTAAGGCGCTCATCGCATGGGGAAGCGCGAGGTGTCCAGGCCGCCGAGGAGGTCTCGACGGGCGGGATCGAGCGTGCACGGGCTCATCCGGATGAGGGATGCCGCCATACGGCCAGGCGGGAACCTCCGGCGCGGGGACACTGGGGCGTGCTCCCGCGGCCGAGTCGATCACGCTGTCGCCGCTTCCCTCTCACTGGCGGGCAGAAGCCGGGCGATGACCGCCGGCCGGACCGGAACGGTGCGCTGCTCTCTGGGCCATGCCGTCGCCGCCCCGCCGTTGACGCGGTACGTCCCGCTTCCGCGAACCACGACTCGGGCGACCCCGAACATGGACACCGAGAGCCGCTTCTTCGGCGCCGACACGAACTGGAGCCGGACCTTGCCGCCACTCACGTAGAACGGACGCGACGCGGCCGACGTCAGCGTGAAGGTCAGGTGGCCGGTGGTCGCGTTGCGGGTGAGCTTCTGCCGGACGCCCTGGATCCGGACCGTGGCGTTGCCCTTGAGCACCCGAACCGTCATACGGCCCGAGAACCTGCCGTAGGAGGTCTGCTTGCCGTTGATGACCACGGTCCCGGTGCCGTTCGCCTCGAACGTGCCGACGGCGGAGGGATCGGATGGCGCGGTGTCGTTCGGCCGGGTGACGGCTCCGAGTGCCGCGGTGCACGGCATCCAGACGGCGAACGCGATGATGGTGAGGCGAAGGAGTCGATTCATGAGTGGGAACGCGCGAAGCGGGAACATCCCACGTCACGCGTCCACACATCATCGAGACTCAAGGTTTGAAGACTGGTGGAGTGCTGTAACAGCTTTGTAAGTCTCGCGATCAGGTCGGCTCGATGGACACGTTGTCCTGGACGACGACCGGGGCCGCCTCCTCTTCGCGGGGAGCCTCGCTCGCGGCCTGTTCAGCGGCGGACGGAGGGGTGCCGACACCCTCGATCTCGGGCGCCGGTGTCGTGTCGAGCCACGCCCAGACGAGTTCACCGCAGTCCGGGCAGGCGGGCAGGACGCCGCGATTGCGGATCTGGAACTGGCAGGCGACGCATCCGACGAGACCCGGAACCGTCTGCCCGGCGAAGTAACACGACAGCCCGAGGCGCTTGGCGGCCTCCTGTGCACCCTGCGCGGGGCTCAGCTGCTGACCCCGTCCGGATGTCCCTCCCGGTCGAAGCCGTTGTGGCGGAAGATTGGAACCCATCTGGCCCTCCTGTCGATCCGGCGGCGCTCGGTGCGCAATGACGTCCGGATCAGCGTATCGTGAGCCGTGCGTCAGGAGAAGACTATCGCGCATCGGGTGCACCGGCCGCGCGGTTTCGAGGAGGCGGTCGGCCGGTGAGAATCGCACTCGCCCAGCTCAACACGGTGGTGGGGGACATCGCGGGCAACACCCGCATGGTCCGGGACGCGCTCACGGGCGCCGAGGACGAGGGTGCCGCGCTCCTCCTCGTGCCGGAGCTGGCGGTCTGCGGATACCCGCCGGAGGATCTGCTCCTGCGTCCCGGCTTCGCGGCGCGCACGCGTGAGGCGGTGGACGAGATCGCGGCGGCCTCCACCGGCACGGTCGCGGTGGTCGGTTTCGTCGACTGGGACCACGACGCCTACAACGCCGTGGCCGTCGTGGGCGGCGGGGAGGTACACGCCGTCTATCGCAAGCGGTTCCTGCCGAACTACGGCGTGTTCGACGAGGCGCGGTACTTCCAGTCCGGCACTGAGCGGCTGGTCATCGATGTCGCCGGCGCCCGGATCGGGATCGTCATCTGCGAGGACATCTGGTACTCGTCGCCCGTCGCCTCCGACCTCGCCGCCGCGCACCTCGACCTGATCTGCTGCGTGTCCGCGTCGCCGTACCACCAGGGGAAGGCCGCATCCCGCGAGCGCATGCTCGCCACGCGCGCCGCGGACGCGGGGGCGGCGCTTGCGTTCTGCAACCTGGTCGGCGGGCAGGACGAACTGGTCTTCGACGGCACCTCGGCGTTGTTCGACGCGGAGGGCAACGTCACGGCGCGGCTCGCGTCGTTCGACGAGGACTTCGCGGTGGCCGCCCTCGACCTCGAGGCCACCCGCCGCCGCCGGCTCCGCGCGCCGCTCGCGCGACGCATCACGGACGCGCCGCCCCCCGCCGTCCACGTCGACGTGCCGGCCGAGGTGGTGGCCCCCCGCGGCACGACGCCCGCGCACGTCGTCCCCCGACCCGAGCCCCTCGATGAACTCTGGCGCGCCCTCGTCGTCGGCATCCGCGACTACGTCGACAAGAACCGGTTCCCCTCGGTCCTCCTCGGCCTCTCGGGCGGCATCGACTCCGCGGTCGTCGCCACGCTCGCGGTGGACGCGCTCGGACCCGACCGCGTACGGGGCGTCGCGATGCCGTCGGTCTTCTCGAGCTCGGAGAGCCTCGGCGATGCGCAGGCCCTGGCGGTGAACCTGGGCATCGGCCTCGACGTCATCGAGATCGCACCCGTCGTGACCGCGTTCGAGTCGGCCCTCGCGCCGTCCTTCGGCGACGCACCCCGGGACGCGACGGAGGAGAACCTGCAGGCACGCACCCGCGGAACCCTCCTCATGGCGCTCTCCAACAAGTTCGGCGGACTCGTGCTCGCCACGGGCAACAAGAGCGAGATCGCCGTGGGCTACAGTACCCTCTACGGGGACATGGTCGGCGGCTTCGCCCCCATCCGCGACGTGCTGAAGACCACGGTCTACGCGCTGGCGAGGTGGCGGAACGAGGCGGGGGAGACGATCCCCGAGCACAGCATCACCCGTCCGCCCTCCGCGGAACTCAGACCGGGCCAGGAGGACACGGACTCACTTCCGCCTTACGATGTCCTTGATGCGCTACTCCGCGCGTACGTCGAGGACGACGTCGACGTGGATGAACTCGAGGGCAATCCGGAGTTCGCCGATATAGCACGTGCCGTCGTGTCACTGGTGGATCGTGCCGAGTACAAACGCCGACAGGGGCCAATTGGAATCAAGATCACACCGCGCGCGTTCGGCAAGGACCGGCGCATGCCCATCACGAACCGTTCTTCGTAGCCTCGTCGCGGCGGGCGCGCTTGTCGTCGGACTGACGGCATCGGTCGCCGCCCAGGCGAGTGACGGCAGCGCGGCGCGGACCGCGGTCGGCAAGGTCGCCAACCCCTCGTCGCCGACGCTGGTCGTCACCTTCGGTGACCGGCCGGACGAGGCCGAGGTCGTCCGGCGTCTCGCGGGACTCGGGCCGGTCGTCGCCGTGGTGCCGGAGATCGGCATCTGGCAGGTGCGACCGGAGGGCGCGGCGACGGCGCGGAGGCGCGCGCTGGCCCGCACCCGTGTGACACGCGCGGAATGGGCGATGGCCCGCAGGACCAACGACCTCGCCCAGCAGTCGACCCCGGGGCCGGTCCTCCCGACGCCGGTCATGCCGTCGCCCACCGACTTCTTCTACACGGATGCCAACGCCCAGTGGTCGCTTCGCCAGGGCTCGTGGAATCCGAATCTGACAGGGAACGCCGCTCCCACCATCGCGGTCCTCGACTCCGGTATCGACACCTCGCACGAGGAGTTCCGCCAGCCGGGTCTCATCGTGTCGCCCTACAGCACGCTCACCCGCCGCACGTCGGCACCCGACGTGTCGGAGACCGGGCACGGCACGCACGTCGCCGGCATCGCGGCGGCACCGGCCAACGGCGTCGGCATCGTCGGCGTCTCGCCGGCCACGACCGCCTCGGCGCGGATCATGCCCGTCCAGATCTCGAACGTCCGCGGCGAGAGCAGCGACACCACCATGATGCAGGGCATCCGCTGGGCGGTGAACCGCGGTGCGAAGGTCATCAACATCTCGTCAGGCGGGGCCGGGTACTCGCAGGCGTTCCAGGACACCGTCAACTGGGCCTACCAGCGTGGCGCCGTGATCGTGGCGTCCGTCGGCAACGAGGGCATGGAGGAGAACGAGGTCAACTTCCCCGCCGGGTACGACCACGTGATCGGCGTGGCCGCCCAGTGCAACGGCACCGTGACCTCGGACTGCCCGAAGGCATATGGGCGCGCCCGGTTCTCGAACTACAACTACTCGGTGGACGTCGTCGCGCCGGGTGTCGACATGCTCTCCACGATTCCCTCCCGCGTCCACATCCGTGAGGTGCTCCCCGGTTACGGGTACAAGGAGGGCACCTCCATGGCGGCCCCCTACGTCTCGGGCACCGTCGCGCTCATCATGTCCTCGCACCCGGGTGCGAGCCCCGCACAGGTCACGGAGATCCTCCAGTCGACCGCCTCGCGCGGCATACGCGGACTCGCCCGCACCAGCACGGATGGGTGGGGCATCGTGAACCCCGCCGCGGCGGTGGCGGCTCCGACGCCGGCCGACGATCTGGCCGAGCCGAACGACGACGTCAAGTTCCTGCCGAAGTCCCAGGCGATCCGCCTGACCGGAAAGCAGCGCAGGGTCTACCGTGCGACCGTCGACTTCAACAACGATCAGTTCGACGTGTACGGCGTCCTCGTGGCGAAGGGACAGAGGATCCGTGTCACCATCGCCGCTCCGAAGGGGCGCTTCGACATGGCGGTCTTCCGTTCCACCAGCCGGTCGGTCTCTCCCCGGGTCCTCACCGACGCCAAGCTGAACCGCCAGCTCCTCGGCAAGGTGCGCCGCACGACACCGGGAACGCGCTCGGTCGTCGTCCGGGCGCCCGCGACGGGGCGCTACTTCATCGCGATCGCCGCGCTCCAGGGCGGCGGGAGGTACACCCTGGCCCTGCAGCGCCTATGACGCCTGCAGAGGCGACGGAGATCTGCCGGGGCATGTTCCCCGACATGGTCGGAATCGAGTTCCTGGAGCTGGAGAACGGACGGGTGGACCTTCGGATGGAGGTCCACACCGGGCTCCTCGCGCCGAACGGCTACCTGCACGGCGGCGCTGTGACGGCGCTCGCCGACACGGCCTGCGGATACGGTGCCGTGGTCACCATCGGCGACGACACGGCCGGCTTCGCAACGATGAACCTGCAGTGCAACTTCATCGGCACCGCGCTCAGCGGGTTCGTGCGCTGCGAGGCGCGCCTGGCGCACGGCGGGCGCACCACCCAGGTGTGGGACGCGACGGTGCTGCGCGAGGACGACCGGCGCGAGATCGCGCTCTTCCGCTGCACCCAGCTGCTTCTCGCCGGCCGGGGAGCGTAGGCCCCGGTCGTCGAGGTCAGCCGAACGCGGAGCGCATCGCATCCTGCGCCGCGCGGGTGACGGGGCCCGGAGCGCCGTCCCCGATGGGAACCCCGTCCACCGAGGCGACGCCCACCACGCGCTGGACGGCACTGGTGACGAACATCTCGTCACAGTGACCCCAGATGGTCTCGGGGAGATCTCTCTCGGCGACCGGCATGAGGTCCATGACGGCGGCCCGGGTCACACCGGGGAGGAGGCCCCGGACGGGAGGTGTGAGGATCATCCCGTCCACGACGCAGAAGACGTTGGCGGTGGCCGCCTCGCCCAGGTTGCGATTCCGGTCGAGGAGGAGCGCCGTGTCGGCGCCCTCGGCGGCCGCGACCCGAAGTGCCAGGCGACTGGGGAGGTACGCGATCGTCTTGTGCTCGGCGAGGCGGTTGTCGGGGACCCACAGCCCGGGGCACGTCACCGCGTGCAGCGGCGTCGCCGGATCCGGATCGACCAGGACCGCGTCCACCAGGAGTGTCGGATGGGCCGACACGATCATCGACGCACGCCAGATCCCGCTCGCGCAGCGGTCTGCGACGGCGCGCAGGGCGGCCGTGATCGCCTCGATCGGGGGAAGGCCGTCTGCGAGTCGGAGCGCCTCCGCCGACCTCCTCAGGCGGGCCAGATGCCGGTCGATCCAGGGCAGCGTGCCGTCCTGAACGCGCAGTGTCTCGCGGAGTCCGTCCCCGAAGCGCGCGCCGGGATCGTCGACGGAGAGGCGCGCCGCGTGCGGGTCGACGAAACCGGTGTCGAGCCACGTCACCCGTCCCATCGGACCTCCAGTGCGCGAAGGAACGGGGTGGCCTTGGCGAGGGCCTCCGTCAGCTCGGCGTCCGGGTCCGAGTCCCACACGACGGCACCGCCGCACCAGTAGCGGACCTCGGAGCCCGTGACCCAGGCGGTCCGGATGGCGACGCTCGCCTCGATGTCCCCGGCCGGCGACACGGCGATCATGCTGCCGAACGCGGGTCCGCGCGACACCGGTTCGAGCTCGCGGATGATCTCGAGCGACCGCACCTTCGGCGTTCCGGTGACCGAGCCCCCGGGGAAGACCGCGCGCAGCACGCCGGTCACCGTCACGTCGTCCGCAAGTGTCGCGCGGACCGTGCTCACCATGTGCTCGACGTACGGTGTCCGCAGACGGTCGAAGAGCCGGGGGACGCTCACCCCGCCCGCGACCGCCACGCGACCGAGGTCGTTCCGAATGAGGTCGACGATCATCACGTGCTCGGAGCGGTCCTTGACCGACGCACGGAGCCGCAGCCACTCACCGACGGGCGCGGTTCCCTTGATCGGCTCGCTCTCCGCGACCTGCCCGCGCACGCGGACCAGGAGTTCCGGCGACGCGGACACCACCGTGCCCTCGCGAAGTCCCAGGTAGGCGCGGTGCGAGCTCGGTCCCGCCGCCGCCCAGAGGCGGTCGGCGAACGCGATGGGTGTCCCGTCCCAGGGCGCCACGAGCCGTTGCGTCAGATTGACCTGGTAGCAGTCGCCGTTCCGGATGTACTCGCGGATGCGGTCCACGGCGGCCCGGTAGTCGCGTGCGGTGAGCGAGCTCGTGATCACGGCGCCGACCGGTGGCGCCTCCGGCAGGTCCCGGGCCGGCAATGCGGCGACACGCGCGGTGAGATCGCGTTCGAAGCGGTCGAGTGCGGCGACCCCGTCCGTGCTCGCGATCGTGATCTCGCCGGCGGGGGTGACGATCGCCAGGGTCGGGTACCGGCCGACGATGGCCGGAGGCGGTCCGCCGGGATCGGGCGGGGCGGCGGGGAGGACCTCCACGCTGCCCGCGATCCCGTCGGCCAGGAGGCCGAGCCACCCGCCCGCGAACCCCGTCGGGTGCACCGTGTGCGGCGAACAGGGGATGTCGAGCGCCTCCCAGACGTCGGTGCCGACGGCCACGGTGGACGGCCGGGCCGCGACGATCGACGGGCCGCGCCCGGTCGGCACCATCACCGGAAGGTCCTCGCCGGCCAGCGCGCGGAGCACGGTCTCCGGCGCGGCGGTCCAGGGAAGGCGGCGGTGCACCACCGGTCGGCGGATCTGCGGCATGCGCGCAAGCATGACGCATCGCCACGTCCCTCACGCGGGCTCGTATGCTCCGTGCATGGAACCTGGCACCTACAAGCTCCTCGCCTACGACTACGTGGCGGACATCCTCGAGCGGCGGGATCCCCACCGCCCCGGTCACCTCGCCGCGATCGAATCGGCGGTGGCCGACGGGCGCATGGTGGCCGCCGGCGCCGTGGGGACGCCGCCGAGCGGCGGCCTGCTCGTCTTCGCCGACGTGGACGACGCGGTCATCGAGGAGTACGCGACCGCCGACCCGTACGTCACGGCGGGTCTGGTGACGGCCTGGCGCATCGATCCCTGGACCGTGGTGGCGGCACGATGAGCGGCGAGAGGATCGGCTTCGTCGGGCGTCAGGCCCTCGGCGACTACGACCTGGGGCCGGAGCACCCCCTGTCGCCGGTCACCCGGGCGCGCGCCGTGAACCTCATCCGTGCCTACGGGCTCCTCGACCGTCCGAACGTCACCGAGATCGCGCCGCGCGCGGCCACCGACGAGGAGATCGCCGGCGTCCACACGGACGAGTACATCGCGGCCGTCAAGCGCTACGACGCCGATCCCGTCGAGGCGACGGCGCTCGCGGCGATGGAATGGGGCCTGGCCGCGTGGGGCGACACCCCGGCCTTCGCCGGGATGCACACCGCCGCCTCCGAGGTCTGCGGATCGTCGCTCGTGGCGGCGCTCTCCGTTTGGAACGGCGACGTGGACATGGTGTTCGCCCCCGGGGGCGGGCTGCATCACGCGTTCGCCACGCGGGCGGCCGGCTTCTGCATCTACAACGATCCCGCCGTCGCCATCCGGGCGCTGCTCGACGCCGGTGCGAGCCGCATCGCCTACGTCGACGTCGACGTCCACCACGGTGACGGCACGCAGTGGATCTTCTACGACGACCCGCGTGTCCTCACGTGCTCGGTCCACGAGGACGGCCGGTACCTGTTCCCGGGTACGGGAGGTATCGAGGAGCGGGGACGCGACGGCGGCGTCGGCACCTCCGTCAACATCCCGCTGCCGCCGTTCTCCGGCGACACGGGGTACCTCCGCGCCATCGAGGAGGTCATCGTCCCGGCCGTCACGGCCTTCGGGCCCGAGATCATCGTGACCCAGAACGGCGTCGACCCCCATCACCAGGATCCGCTCGCCCACCTGCAGGTGACGATGGGCGTCTACCCGCGCGTGTGGACCATCCTGCGGGAGCTCGCGGCCGCGACGACCGGGGGACGGCTGGTCGCCCTGGGAGGTGGGGGATACAACCCGGACGTCCTCCCTCGGGCCTGGGCACTCCTCTTCGCCGACATGGTCGGTGCGGACCTCGACGAGGACCTGCCCGAGGCGTGGCTGGACGAGGCCCGGGAGGTGGTCGGACCCGACGTCACCACCACGCTGCACGGTGAGGGCCCCTTCGAGGCGGCGGATGAACAGCGCTCGGCCGCAGACGAGGAGGCGGCGCGGATCGTGGAGCGGGCGACGGCGGAACTCCTGGGCTGATCCCTCCCGGTCATGGGCCGGGCGGGTGTTGACATGCGCACCTTGGGCGCGTCGGCGAGCCTTGATGTCCACACGGACGGGAATCCGCGTGATGACGGGCCTCCTCGGCCGCCATCACACGAACACTAATCATCAACGTGAGGGTTAGAGTTCGCCCTCGGTGTCGTCGGCCAGGTCGTCGAGGAGTGAGACGACGACATCCGCGACGTCCTCGCCCGTGATCCCGAAGTGCGCGAGGACCTCCGGACCGGGTGCCGAGGCACCGAAGGTGTCGATGCCGACCACCACATCGGCCCAGCGCTCCCACCCGAAGGTGGTGGCCGCCTCGATGGAGATGCGCGGCGGGCCGTCCGGCAGCACCTCCTCGATCACGTCTTCGTCCTGCTCGTCGAAGAGCTCCCAGGACGGCATGCTGACCACGCGCGCGGAGACGCCGCGCTCCTCGAGCAGTCCACGGGCCGCCAGGGCCACGCCGACCTCGGACCCCGTGGAGATGAGGATGCAGTCGTCGCCGTCGGCGACGACGTAGGCGCCCTGTGCGACCCGGGGGGTGACGGGGAGGGGCTGGACCGTCTGGCGCGTGAGCACGAGGACGGTGGGACCGGCCTGCCGTTCGAGGGCGATCTTCCAGGACTGCGAGGTCTCGTTCGCATCCGCCGGGCGCAGCACGACGCAGTTGGGGATGGAGCGGAGTGCGGCCAGGTGCTCGATCGGCTGATGGGTGGGGCCGTCCTCGCCGAGCGCCACCGAGTCGTGGGTGTAGACGAAGATCGAGGGGATCTCCATGAGGGCGGCCAGGCGGACCGTGTTCTTCATGTAGTCGAAGAACTGGAGGAACGTGGAGGCCACGGGACGGAAGCCGTCGTGCAGCACGATCCCGTTCGTCATGGCGCCCATCGCATGCTCGCGGACGCCGTAGTAGATGTTGCGGCCCGCGTAGTTCTCGGCGGACACGGGCGGCGCGTCCTTGATGGTCGTGCTGGTGGACGACGCGAGGTCCGCGGCGCCCTGGACGATCTCCGTGAACGTGTCGGCGATCGCGTTCAGCACGCGGCCGCTCGCCGCGCGGGTCGCCATGGCGTCATCGGGCCCGAACTCGGGGAATACGCTCTCCCAGTCGTCCGGCAGCTCACCGGAGACGACGCGCACGAACTCGGCCGCGCGGTCGGGATCGGCCTCGCTGTACTCGTCGACGACCGTGTTCCACGCCTCCTCGAGGTCGGTCCCGCGGGTGATCATCTCCTCGCGCCACGCGTCGACCTCGGCCGGGATGGAGAAGGGCTTGTCGGTCGGCCATCCGTAGAACTCCTTGGCGGCCTTCGCCTCCTCGGGGCCGAGCGGCGACCCGTGCGACGAACTCGTGCCCTGCTTGGTCGGCGCTCCGTATCCGATGACCGTCGTGCAGACGATCAGTGTGGGACGACCGTCCGACGCCTGGGCCTCGGCCAGAGCGGCGTCGATCTCGCCCAGATCGTTCCCGTCGCGGACGTGCAGCACGCGCCAGCCGTAGCTCTCGAAACGTGCCGTCTCGGACTCGGAGAACGAGAGGGAGGTGGGGCCGTCCAGGCTCACGTCGTTGTCGTCGTAGATCACGACGAGCTTCCCGAGCTTCAGGTGGCCGGCGAGCGAGGCCGCCTCGTGGGAGATCCCCTCCATGAGGTCGCCGTCCGAGCAGATGCACCAGGTCCGGTGATCGACGATCGTGTGCTCCGCCGTGTTGAAACGGGCGCCGAGCATCGCCTCGGCGAGCGCCATGCCGACGGCGTTGGCGAATCCCTGTCCCAGAGGACCGGTGGTGGTCTCGACGCCGGGGGTCATCCCGTACTCCGGGTGCCCGGGCGTCATGCTCTCCAGCTGGCGGAAGCGCTTGATCTCGTCCAGCGGGAGGTCGTAGCCCGTGAGATGGAGCAGCGAGTACAGGAGCATCGACGCGTGGCCCGCCGAGAGCACGAAGCGATCGCGGTTCGGCCACAGCGGGTTCGCCGGGTTGTGGCGGAGCGCCGTCGTGAACAGCTGCCAGCCGATCGGTGCCAGCCCCATGGGTGCGCCCGGATGGCCGCTGTTCGCCGCCTCGATCGCGTCGATGGACAGGGTACGGACGGTGGTGATTGAGAGCTCTGGTGGGGCGAGCGAAGCCAAGGATCCTCCTCGTCAGGACGCGGCGAGTCTAGCTCGATGGGTGGCTCCACGGTCGCCGGGCGGAGCGTGGCGAACCACAGGATCGGGGGTGCGGCCGCGCCGTCCTGCGTGCCTCTGCGACGGCCTGGTGTCAGGCACCAGAACGTCGCATCGAGCGCGCACGCAGGAACTGCCCGCACAGGCGGACTATTTGCTCGTGTCGTATGCCACGACCGACGTTCCGGTGCCAGGCACCAGGCCGTCGCAGGGATTCCACCACGGCATACTCTGTGCAGCACCTCGCCGAAGGGAAGAGCCGTGAAAGCCACGCCGATGCCCACCCGTCGCCGGATCGTCCTCGTCGCGCACGACAACCGGAAGGCCGAACTCGTCGACTGGGCGCGCTTCAACCGGGGCACGCTCGAGCACCACGAGCTCTTCGGGACCGGGACCACCGGGACCATGATCGCGAAGGAACTCGACCTTCCGGTCACCACGTTCCTGTCGGGGCCCCTCGGCGGCGACCAGCAGATCGGCGCCGCCATCGCCGAACACCGGCTGGATCTCGTCGTGTTCTTCTGGGACCCGCTCGAGCCGCAGCCCCATGACGTGGACGTGAAGGCGCTCCTGCGCATCGCCGTCGTCTACAACGTGCCGATCGCCTGCAACCGTGCGACGGCCGACTTCGTGCTCTCCAGCCCGCTCATGGCGAAGGAGTACACGCCGTCGGTCACCCTCGTCCCCGGCTGAGCCGGGCGCCGGTCCTTCCGCCTCGCATCGGCGCATCGATCTCCGGCAGCGCATGCGGCCCGCTCCGGACCCGTCCGGCGGAGGGCACGTGGCCCGCGTCCCGGTACGATGGTCCGATGACGGAACGGTGGATCTGAGTGCGCCTGATCGTGGCCCGATGCGAGGTGCATTACTCGGGGCGGGTGTCGTCGATCCTGCCGATGTCCGTGCGCCTCATCATGCTCAAGGCGGACGGCGCGGTGATGGTCCACTCGGATGCCGGAGGCTACAAACCTGAAAATTGGATGGTTCCGCCTACTCGCATCCGGGAGTCCGAGGAGGGCATCCTGGTGGAGAAGGGATCGGCGGCGCGGCTCGAGACGATCGAGATCCGCATCGACGAGATCATCTCCGATTCCGAGCACGACATGGGTCCGGCCGCCCGCCTGGAGAAGGACGGGATCGAACGGGATCTGCAGGAGGCGCTCGCCGCCGTGCCCCACACCCTCGGGGACGGCCTGCAGCTGGTGCGACGCGAGTACCCGACGCCGATCGGCCCGGTGGACCTCATGTGCATCGACGGCGACGGCTATCTCGTGATCGAGGTGAAACGGGTCGGCACGATCGACGCCGTCGAACAGCTCTCGCGCTATCTGGAGTACATCCGCGCCGAGCACGGGATGGAGGCCTGCCGCGGGATGATCGTGGCCGAGTCCATCAAGCCACAGGCCGTGACGCTGGCCCGTGACCGCGGCTTCACCACCGCCGAGGTGAGCCTCGCCGAGCTCCGCGGTCTGCGCGAACCCGAGCTCCGCCTGTTCGAGGGGTGAGCGCGAGACCGCAACCGGTCGCCCCGCCGCCGATCCTCACGCCCGGATCGTTTCGACCGGTCGCTGACGTTCGTCCGACGGGGTTCGGTGGAGCCTCCAGATTGTCACCGCGGCGCGGCTACATCGTCACATCGTGGGGGTGGCTCTCACGGAGTCCGGCGGCGGTGATGCGGACGAACGTCGCCCGTTCCTGCATCGCTCGGATGGTCGTCGCGTTGGAGTAGCTCATCCCCGAACGGAGTCCTCCGACGAGTTCACCCACGACGTCGGCGGCGCTTCCGCGGAGCGGGACGACGGCCTCGACCCCCTCGGGGACGATGGGGGAGAAGTCCGTCTGGTCGCCGGCGGCGAGCGCCTCCTGCGGATCGCCGTCGATGGCACGGCGGGCCGCCGCGGCTCCGGCGGAGGCCATGCCGCGGAACACCTTGACGCGGGCGCCGTTCCGGCTCACGACCGTGCCCGGGCTTTCCGTCGAACCGGCGAGAAGGTTGCCGACCATCACGGTGTCGGCGCCCGCCCCGACGGCCTTCGCCACGTCGCCTCCGGCGCGGATCCCGCCGTCGGCGATCACGGGGACGCCGTGCTCGTGGCAGATCTCGGCGCATTCGCGGACGGCGGTGAACTGCGGCACCCCGACCCCGGCGACCACGCGGGTCGAGCACGCCGAGCCCGGACCCACGCCCACCTTGACGGCGTTGGCTCCGGCGGCGATGAGATCACGGGCTCCGGCGGCGGTCGCGACGTTGCCGGCGATGACCTCGACGGGGGCGACACGTTCGGCCACGGCGCCGACGGCGTCGAGCGCCTGCTCCATGTGGCCGTGCGCGATATCCAGCACAAGAGCGTCCGCACCGGCGTCCACAAGGGCACGCGCACGCTCCAGGTAGTCGCCGCGCACCCCGATGGCGGCCGCGACCGAGAGCCGTCCCCTCGCGTCCTTCGTCGCGGTGGGGCGCTCCTTCCGCTGCAGGAGATCGCGCATGGTGATCAGTCCGGCGAGTCGTCCGTCCGCGTCGATGAGGGGGAGCTTCTCGATCCGCTCGTCGCGGAGGATGAGCGCGGCGTCGTCCTCGTCGATGCCGACCGGAGCGACGATCAGTCGCTCACGGGGTGACATCACTGAGGACACGGGAACGGTCAGGTCGTCGCGAAGGAGCGTGTCACGTCGCGTGACGAGTCCGAGCGGACGACCATCGTCGTCGACGACCACCAGTCCGCTGGACCCGTGGAGCCGCATGAGGCCCATCGCGTCGCCGAGCGGGAGGTCGGGGCGCACGGTGAACGGATCGTCGATGACGAGCGCCTCCGCCCGCTTGGTCCGCGCGACCTCGATCACCTGCTCGTCGATGGTGAGGAACCGGTGGATCACTCCGATGGCTCCGGCGCGCGCCATGGCGATCGCCATCGGCGCCTCGGTGACCGTGTCCATGTTGGCCGCCACGATCGGCGCCTTCAGCGAGATGCGCGGGGTCAGCCAGCCGGTGGTGTCGACGTCGGCACGCGATGCCACGGGGCTCCGCTGGGGGACGAGGAGGACGTCGTCGTAGGAGAGTGCGAGGGGAAACGGGGTGGTGTTCATCACGACCGAGGATAGACCAGCGGCCATCTCCGCCCGCCGGAGGATTGACCGACGTCCCGGATCCACCGTGAACGCACCCCACATCCACGATCCCGTGGAACCAATCATCTAGGCTCGCCGGGTG
>CAYOSM010000005.1:39046-42516 GCA_964406645.1 uncultured Bifidobacteriaceae bacterium
GAACGCACCCCACATCCACGATCCCGTGGAACCAATCATCTAGGCTCGCCGGGTGAGAACGGCCTCAAGCGTCCTGCTGATCCTGCTCGCCACCCTTCTCGTGGGATGCGGGGGCTCAGACCCGGTGACCACCGGCACGCTCCCCGTCGGGCGGACGGTCGGTGCCGACCAGTACCTCGCGGACGCCGCCATCGGAGCCGGAGCCGTTCGCGACTTCGCGGCCGTCGTGGCCACGCTTCCCGATCCGGCCACGCCCGTGGCCCTTCGTGCGGCCGCCTCAGACCTCGCCGGGCCGCTCAAGGCCGCCGAGGGCGCCTCCCAGCGCCTGTCGGCCATGCGCCTGGAGGATCAGCGGCTCGAGAAGCAGCGGGCGCAGAGCGCATCCGCCTATGCGTCGGTGCTCGCCGCCATGCGGCGACTGGAGGCGGCGGCGCGTGCGGGCAATCCCGTCACGGCGCGTCAGGCCGCCATCGACCTCAACACGGCGGCCACGGCCCTCCGCGAGGTCGGGACCACCACCACCGGCGCCTGATCCCTCAGGGACGCGGTGGGGTTCGACGTGTGATCGAGCGCCGGGTGCCGGGCACCCCGCGCAACACGCGATCGGTCCGGATCCCGCACTCCGGGGCGGTGTCCTGAACCGGCGGAACACCCGGGCTCATGCTTTGGCCGACCGCTGCCGATGAGGTCACTGCTCGCGGGGATTCCACTCCGCGGCGACGACGCGGCGCTCACTGGTCAAGGACGGTAACCACGGCTTTCATGGACGACTCGGCGCACTGCCTCCCACATCTCCGCCCTCGGCACCGGCACGAGACGGCGATCGCCCGATGAGTCGCGTCCAGGCCCAGATCCAGGCGTGCAGACCCGTCGCCCGCGTCGACGACACCGCCCGGCACGACCGTGCGGCACGCAGACGGCTCGTCGTGGCCGGCCCGGCGGGGCTCAGCCTCCTGCTCGCCGGTGGCGGGCTCATGATCCGCGTCGCCATCGTCACCTTCGGCGGCGAGGGGCTCTGGCCCTACGCCACGTGGGTGTTCACCGCGATCGCATGCGTCCTCGCGGGCGTCGCACTGCTCCTCATCGCGCTGCCGCGCGTGGGGCGTGAGCGCTCCGACGACGACCACAAAGTTCCCTCGTCAACCGCCTCCATGGCGAGCGAGGGATCCTCGGACGGTGGGAACCCGCTGGGAGGCCGGATTCCCACCGTCTGAGATGCTGATCCGGATCTGGGGGGATTGGGATCAGCGACGGGCTCGACGAAGTGTCAGCCGACCGCCAGGGCCTCGTTGAGGCCGGCCTCATGCGCGTGGACCGCGGTCCACGGGATGAGGATGTCGCGACCGTCGAGCTCGACGTCGTTCTGACTCTTGAGCTTTCCGAACGCTGTCGTCACCGCCTCCCGGGATGCACCGACGAGAGAGGCCCATTGCGCGTGGGTAAGGTCGAGCTGGAGTCGGATCCCGTCCTTACCCGTCACGCCGAAGCGCTCCGCAAGCTGGTGCAGCCGTGCCCGGAGACGATCCTCGACCCGCATCTCACTGACCATGGCGATGGTCTGGGAGAGCGTGTTCACCCGCTCCGAGAGCATCGCGGCGAGGTTGCGGCCCATCCGGGGGTACCGGGTGGAGAGCGCTTCCAGCGCGCGTGCGGGGAGCGGTGAGATCGCCGAGGCCTCGAGCGCGGCCAGCCCCGGAGGGGTGACGTTGCCGAGGGTCGACCAGATGGCACCCGGCTCGAGGATGGCCACCATCACCTCGTGCTCGGGGGAGATCCGCTCGTAGAGAGCGAGGCGTCCCTCACGCACCAGGTAGATGTGGTCGAGGCGCTCCAGAGGAGCGGGCTCCTCGGCACCCTGCGGCCAGCGGATCATTCCGAGGCGGGCCTCAAGGATGTCGAGGTCGGCGTCCGGAATGCCGTTGAAGAGTTCCATCCGACGAAGGGGGAGTCGGTCGGGGGAATCGGCGAGCCGGAGCTTGTTGGGTCGCGTCTGCGCGGGCGTTGTGCGGCCTGTTCGAGCCGGCCGCTTCAGGGGAGGAGCTGTTGACATGGGAGGAGCCTGCCAGCCCATTGTTAGCCGCAGGTGAAGGCGATGAGGATTTTTGGTGGGCTCTCCGCCGTCAGTCGTCGAACGGGACGAAGGGCACCGATCGCTCGATCAGGTCGTCGATCGTGATGCCGGACTGCTGCATGAAGAACGGGGTCAGGAGGTTGAGGACCGGGCGGCACGCCGGGCAGATCGGAAGCGGCGGGGGCGGTGTGAGCTCCGCCGTCTTCCCGCTGATGGTGTATGCCGATCCGTCGTATCGACGGCAGAACGAGCATCCGGTCTTCACGTCGAGGCGCACGAGGTCGATGTCCTCGCCGCGGAGCGTCTCGACGTACGCGTGCTGGCGCTCCATGTACGCCTGAGCATCGATGGCCAGGGTGGTACGCGCCTCGGTCGTCCACCCCTCGCGGATCGCGGTCGCGAACGGCTCCGGAGGATCGTCGATCCCTCGGAACCGCTCGGTCCACGCATCGATCTCGGCGGCCCAGTTGCGCCAGGGCGCGCCCTCGGCCGGGGGAGAGGTCACGGCACCCAGTCCACGGGGACTTCGGCGGGGATGAGCCGGGCCTCGGCGGCGCGACGCAGGAGTTCGGAGACGGCCGCGCGGCCCTCGTCACCGTAGTCGAGCGTACGGTCGTTCACGTACATCTCGACGAAGCGGTCCGTCAGGTCGTCGTTGAGTCCACGACCCCACTTGCCGGCGTACTCCAGAGCGGGACGCCGGTGCTCCAGGCCGTACGCGATGCTGTCGTGAAGGACGGTCGAGAGCCGGGACATGGTCTCCTCTCCCAGGTCACGCCGCACGGCGTTCGCGCCGAGGGGGAGGGGGAGACCTCCGGTGAGCTCGTCCCACCAGACGCCGAGGTCGACGACGAGCTCGAAGCCCTGGTCGGCGTAGGTGAGCTGACCCTCGTGGATGACGAGGCCCGCGTCCGCCTTGTCTTCGTTGAGGGCGTCGAAGATCTCGTCGAACGGAATGACGATCGGATTCTCGATCTTGCCGATGAGGAGCTGGAGCTCGAGGAACGCGCTCGTCCACAGACCGGGGACGGCGATCCGGTGCGAGGCGAGGTCGGCGACGTCGAGGGGCTCCTTGGACACGACGATGGGACCGTACTTCTCGCCCATCGAGGCGCCGTGGGGAAGGAGGCGGTACTTGTCGGCCACGTGCGCGTACGCGTGGACCGACATGGCCGTCACCTCGAGACGACCCTCGGTCGCCCACCGGTTCAGGGTCTCGATGTCGTGGAGGAGGTGCTCGAACCGGAAGCCCTGGGTCGGGATCTTCGGTTCCCCCGCGAGCGCGTAGAACATGAACGCGTCGTCGGGGTCGGGGCTGTGGCCGAGTCGGATGAGCTGGTCGCTCACGTGAGTCCTTCGTCGAGGGGTTGCCGAACGCCGGATGCTACCGCCGCCCCCG
>CAYOSM010000005.1:42616-46269 GCA_964406645.1 uncultured Bifidobacteriaceae bacterium
GCGGCCGGCTCGGGATCCGACCGCCGCAGCACGCACATGCCCTCGCCCTCCGCGGCGAGGACGTCGTCCGGGAGGTGGATGGTCACCGTCGCGCGGTATGCGCGTTCGCTGCGCTGGATGAGGCGGGAACGGAGCTGGAGCGGTACGTCGAACGGGATCGGCTTGCGCATCCAGTAGCGGACCTTCGCGGTCATCCCCCACAAGTCGTGAGGGGCACCGGCATAGACGAGCATCTCGTCCACGAGGAGCCCGATGACCCCGCCGTGGAGCCGCTCCGGCCATCCGCCCAGGTCAGGGGTCGCGACGAAGGTGGCGACGGCATCGGTCCCGTCCTGGAAGATCTCGAGCTGCAGGCCGCGGGGATTTGCGCCGCCGCAACCGAAGCAGTGAGGGGTGAGCTCGCCGGACAGCTTCTTTCGATCGTTCACCGCTCAAGCATGCCACGATCGTCCCGATGCACAGCGACGCCTGAGCGGCGAAGATGTCAGAGCGATGTGAGCTTCGGACGCGCACGGTGTAAAGGTCGCGCGAATCCGGGTCCTGCGCGACCTCGCCGGTGGCGACGCGAGGACCGTGGTGCATACGGTCCGCCGCGAAACGTCCACGAAGGGAGCAATCCGAATGAGACGTCGAGTACTGGTGACAGCACTCGCTGCGGGCCTCGGGATGGGGATCGCCGCATCAACGGCCACCGCAAAGCCGGTGGTCCTCGTCGAGCAGGACGGATTCGTCCGCACGGTCGAACGCTTCGGCAATTGGATGGCCTGGACCCGGTGCACGACGGCGACGGGACCCACCGAGGTGTGGGCCCGTGCGTTCGGTACGAAGCAGATGGTCCAGGTCCCCGGGCTGACGGCCGATGGCTGCGAGACCAACCTCAAGCTGCACGGCGTGTCCGGCAACGAGGTGATCGTCACCCGGCCGGCGGACGGTGGGCTCTCGAAGCTCTCCGCCGTCACCATCACCACCGGAGCCGAGCGGGTCCTGGAGACCGAGACCAAGGACGCGTCGGCCCTCACGCTCAACACGGTCGGGACCTACGGTCCCCTGATCGTGTGGTCCCGCGATCGCACGACGGACCGGGACCGCGTCGCCGAACTGGTGACCGCGGACCTCCGGCAGGCCACGCCGGCCCCGAAGATCGAATGGGGCACGTCGAGTTCGAACGGCAAGCTGCGCATCGACGGCGTGTGGCGCAGTGGCGACGGGAACATCCTCTTCCGCCAGGTGACGGCGGGACCGCCGCCGACCTACGACGCCGGGAACACCCCGTCGCTTCGGTCGCGGCTCATCCTCCGTCGCACGAACGGGACCACCTACACGGTGTCGAGCGTGGCCGGGCCCATCCGCATCGCGGACGCCTCCATCGATCGCAGCCAGATCATGTACACGCTCATCCGGACCGACTCCAACTCGAGCTGGGTCTATCACCGGGACCTGACGCGTTCCTCCCGACGGCTCCTCGCCGCCCAGGCGGGGACCGTGCGCCCGACCTACCGGGAGGGGACGGCCTTTCCGACCGTGAGCGTCTATGGCGGTAAGGGTGCGTGGCACGTGCGGCAGCGGTTCGCGAACCGCACGTTCATCGACCGCATGTGGGGTGAGGATCTCACCTTCGGTCGCCGGTCCAACCTGAACGCGCTCCCCGACACGGTCCAGCAGCGGATCTACCAGGGCGCCCCCGACATCTGGGGACGCTTCGCCCAATGGTCGGTCATCCGCCACGACGGTCCGGCCGGATGGCGCGGCGGCTACACAGGCCTGTCCGGTGGCACGGCCAGGAGCCAGGTCGTGATAAGCGCGATCGGGTAGCTCGTACCCACTGCTTCACGCGGATGTGGGCCCCCCACCCGGAGCCCACATCCGCACCGTTCGCCGGCGGGTGTCCGCCGCGGGGTGCGTGCTACCCTTGCGCGCGTGACCTCACTTGCCGTAGTCATCCACTCGCTCCTGTCCATGATCATCATCGCCCTCGTGCTCATGCACTCGGGCAAGGACGCCGGGCTCTCCGGGGCCTTCGGCGTAGGATCGGGAGGAAGCTCCTACGGCGGGTCCACTGCGATCGTCGAGCGCAACCTCACGCGGCTCACCATCGCGGTGTCCCTCCTCTGGGGACTCACGACGTTCTGGCTGTCGCGCGTTCTTTAGCGCGTCCCCTGCGTCGTCTGTCGCCATGACCTTCGTCCCGGAGGTCGAGGCGGTCGCCCTCTTCCTCCACGCCGACAGGATCGGTAGGGTTCCCCGCATGGACAATCCCGCTAAGCCCCTCGGCAAATTCGTTCTGGCGTGCGCCGCTGTCATCGTGAGCGCGCTCGTCATCTATCTCGTCGTCGTGGGGTCGGTCTATCTGCTGGCCTGGGTCCTCGGCCTCATCGAGTCCATCTTCTAGACCCCGCCTCGCGGGTCCCCGTCGGCCGCGAGAGGCCGCACTGCTCACTTGCGCGTCCGATCGTTCATCGGACGTGGCGTCCGCGCGCCACCGACCGGGTGGGGCCCCCGCGTCCGGTCGAATCGTCGCGAGGGATCCGGGCGCCGGTGATCGCACGCCAGGCGGTGAGGCCCCAGGCCCGTCCGTGTGTCAGCCGGCCTCGCCCGTGAGCTCGGGAGGCAGGGCCGTGGTGCCGTCCGGGTAGTACCAGGCGAGGTCCTCCGCCGTCATCTCCAGCGTGTTCGCGGCTTCGGTCGGGGCGCCGACCACGAGCCACAGCTGCGGAGCGTCGGTGTCGTTGAAGACCTGCCGGACGGTGGGGGCGTCCACGAGGACGCAGTCGTGGACCTCGAGCGTGAGGACCTCGTCGTCCAGCCGCATGCGCCCGGTTCCCTCGATCACGACATAGAGCTCCTCGACCTCCCGGTGGCGGTGCTTCGTCGACGCCTGGCCGGGCTCGAGCCGCCAGAAGCGGGCCCCGAGACAGGTCGCGCCGAGCTGCCTCGCCAGGTCGGTGTTGGCGACCTTCATGGCGTTCGACGGTCGCCAGAAGGACTCGGATGCACGGAGGACACGGTGACCCATGGCACCTCTCTTCGTCGTCGGAGTGACAGGCCCGATCCTATTCGTCGCCCCACCGTGGACACCGTCGCGACCGATCGCGACCACCGGGAACGGGATGCGTGGTGTTCCGCGACGGTCGAACGCCGTCATCACCGCAGGGGCACGCGCCAGGCGACAGCACGCCGGACACGATGTAGCGTCGGTGTCCGGATCGACCGGAGTACGGGCCTCCGTTCGCGCCGGTGCGGGTTCGCCGCCCACACCGGTGCGAGACCGAAACGCACAACGAGTGTCAGGAGTACGAGATGAGTGTCAGTTCCCCGACGGTGGATGTCGCGTTCGACGACGGCGTGGTGGACGTGCGTCTCCTGGAGGCGGATCGGCGGAATCCTCTGTCCCTTGAAACGATGGAGGCGCTCACGACGAACCTGCGCGAGATCGCCGAGCGCGCCGACGCGCGGGCCGTCGTCATCCAGGCGGACGGTCCCGTGTTCTCGGCAGGGCACGACCTGCGCCAGATGCTCGGCAGGACCGTCGAGGAGGAGCGGGAGGTCTTCCGCGTCTGCACCGAGATGATGGAGACCGTCCAGGCGATTCCCCAGCCCGTGATCGCGGCTGTCCAGGGCGCCGCGCTGGCGGCGGGATGCCAGCTCGTCGCGAC
>CAYOSM010000005.1:46369-49071 GCA_964406645.1 uncultured Bifidobacteriaceae bacterium
TGATCGCGGCTGTCCAGGGCGCCGCGCTGGCGGCGGGATGCCAGCTCGTCGCGACCTGCGATCTCGCGATCGCCGCGGAGACGGCGGTGTTCGGGACCCCCGGCGTGAGGATCGGGCTGTTCTGCTCGACGCCCATGGTGGCCGTGAGTCGGGCGATCGGCCGCAAACGGGCCATGCAGATGCTCCTGACCGGCACGACGATCGACGCCGCAACGGCTGCCGATTGGGGGCTGATCAACGAGGTCGTTCCGGGGGATGAGGTCACGGGTCGCGCGAGGGGCCTCGCCCGGGAGATCGCCGTCGCGAGCCCGCTGACGCTGCGCGTCGGCAAGCAGGCGTTCTATCGCCAGATCGACCTTCCCCAATCGGATGCCTACGCCGAGATGAGCGAGGTCATGGCGACGAATGCCATGACGTGCGACGCTCAGGAGGGCATCGGCGCGTTCCTTGAGAAGCGCCGGCCGGAGTGGCGCGGGCAGTAACTCACCTCATCCGGTCCCGCACCGTGGCGGCGCGCCTGGGCCACGGACGGCCCGTCCGTCCCGCGCCGGCTCCACGGGCGGATGCGAGGGCGAGGTGTCCGCGTCCTCAGTCGCCGTTCAGGAGGGCCCGTCGTTCACGCCAGTCCGGTAGGAGACCGTCCATCACCGCCTGGAAGCGGGGACCGTGGCCGGCTTCGACGTAGTGGGCCATCTCGTGGACGAGGACGTACTCCAGGCAGCGCGGATCCCGCGCCGCGAGCTCGGAGTTGAGGGTGATGCGGCGTGTGCGCACATTGCAGGAACCCCACCGTGTCGACATCCGCCGGATCGTGAGGTGCGGCACGGTTGTGGCGCACCGTGCTTCCCACCGCTCGAGCAGGTCGGGCACCCGCTCCCGGATGAGACCGCGGTACCAGAGGTCGAGGACCCTTCGGCGTTGCGCCTCGTCCGCATCCGCCGCGACGCTCAGGGTGATCCGATCGCCGGTGACGGCGACGCCCGGTCGACCCGGCGTCGTGACGACCTCCATCCGGTGGGGGACACCCCACAGATGGATGAGGTCGCCGGAGAGAAGCGTCGTGGCCCCGTCGGGATGGGCGGCGCGGATGCGTTCCTGGTGACGGCGGATCCACGAGTGGCGCTCCCTGATGGCGGCGCGGATGCGATCCTCGCCGAGACGGCGTGGCGCCGACACGCGAACCCGGCCGTCCGGTGGATGCACCCGGACGTAGAGGTTGCCGGTGTCCCGGAGCGTGATCTCGACATCCAGTCCGTCGACCCGGATGGACATCGTTTCCGTCGTCGCACTCACTGTGAGCCGATCGGAGGGAGAGGACCCGGTCGACTGATTCCGGCGAGCCGAGTCCGTGCATATGAGAGTGCGCCCGAGAGGACTTGAACCTCCACGGCCTATACGGCCACTAGGCCCTCAACCTAGCGCGTCTACCAATTCCGCCACAGGCGCATGAGGGAAGCGCAGTATACCCACACCGCCCGAATCGGTGTCCCGCCCCGCTGGACGACGTCCTGGAGCCTTGCTAGCTTTGGGAACACATGTTCGCACCCGACGCGGAGGCACCCGATGGGCGACCTGAGTGAGCGCCAGAACGAGATCCTGAGCTTCATCAAATCCCACTGCTCCGAGCACGGCTACCCGCCCACGGTCCGTGAGATCGGAGGGGCCGTCGGACTCACCTCGCCGTCCACCGTGCACGCGCACCTCGCCAAGCTGGAGGAGGCGGGGCACATCCGTCGCGACCCCACCAAGCCGCGGGCGATGCTCGTGGCACTCGACGGCCGCTCCGAGGCCGCCACGTCGGCCGCGGACGAGCGGCGCGGACTGCCGCTGATCGGTGCCGTCGCGGCCGGTGTACCGACCCTCGCCGAGCAGGAGGTCGAGGACTGGGTCGAATCGCCGTTCGAGGGTGATTTCGTGCTGCGCGTCAAGGGCGAATCCATGCGCGACGCGTCCATTCTCGACGGTGACCTCGTCGTGGTGAAGCAGCAGCCCACCGCGCGGGACGGTGAGATCGTGGTCGCCCTCATCGAGGACGAGGCCACGGTCAAGACCTTCTACCGCGAGGCCGACCACATCCGTCTTCAGCCCGAGAACGATGCGTTCGAACCCATCCGCAGCGCCGACGTGCAGGTGCTCGGTGTGGTCGTGGCGGTGCTGAGGAAGCTCTAGATGACCGCGGGCCATCATCTGCGACTCGTGCCTCCGCCCGGGCCTCCCGCCCGGCTGCTGGGATTCGCGGTGTTGCAGATGATCGGCGATCCTGGCGTCGTGAGCTGTGTGGTCTGCGACGGACCCACCACCGAGATCGCGGGCGGCGCACGGTGCGTCCGCTGCGGATCGGTGGCGTCCGCCGGAGCGGAGCCCGAGGTGAATGTGCCGGGTGCCTCCGGCCGCCCCGTGGTTCTGCTCACCCGCGCCGGGTAGGGCCAGCGGAGGGCATACACGCGCCCGCCCCGGCCAACCGCCGGGCCGCCTTCTACGGCGGCCCCCCGTGGCCTTCAACGGCAGGCTTCCCTGCTGGTTACGCGCACCTGCCGTTGACGGAGTACCCTGTGCGGGCGGACGGAACGCCCGCACAGGGGTGTTGTTCGGTGCGGACCGTGCGTGCTACCGCCGGAGGAACTCCAGCAGCACGTCGTTGAACGCATCCGCGTGGCTCACGTTGATGCCGTGCGGGCCGTTGGCCAGCGTGACGAGGGTGC